>JARKPE010000083.1 GCA_029975415.1 Dysgonamonadaceae bacterium
GGTAAATTCCACTTTCTTGAAGTCGTTGTCATCAATTTTAAAAGTGAAACTGGCAATGACATCCGGTTCGGGGTCGTCTTTCTTACACGAAGTAAACGGAACGAGCAGCACTGTTAGCAGTAGTGCCAGACTGATTCTAAGTGTTTTTTTCATGACTGAAAATTGTGGTTAATAATGATAATTAAGTTGATTAAATGATGTTTGTCTTATTCTATTTTCAAAAATACGTTTATTTCAAAGATTGAGTGGCTTTTTTTTGAATTTTTAAACAAGATGCACTTCAGACCATAAAAAGTTGCGCAATCGTTAGCATTTTATGCTTTAGGCAGTATTTTTTGTTTGTGATAGAGGTTTCGTTAATACTAATCTTTGTATTTAAATTAGGTGTTACATCAACATTTTAATTTGCCGGTTGAAATACCCTGACATAGTCAACCAACATTGTTTGCGGGAACTGTGTTGTGGCATCGGGGCTCCCGGGCCAGTTACCGCCAACGGCTACGTTCATGATGAAAAACTGCGGAAGTTTGAATGCCTCGAAATTGATGTCAGTGTCTTTAATTGAGAAGAACGGTTGATAGTCCACATACCAGGTCATGCCATATTCGCTCCAAAGCAGGGTGAAGATGTGGAATTTTTCATTAAATCCTTCCGAACCGGCCAGGGTGGTGCTGCTGCCCGTATAGCGATGCCCTCCCTTATCGTAGTGGATCGTTCCATGTACTTCGTTAGCTTTATGACCAAGATATTCCATAATGTCTATTTCGCCGCAACGGGGCCAGCTTATTGCCGAAATATTGTTGCCAAGGGTCCACAATGCAGGCCAGATACCTTTTCCGATGGGCATTTTCGCACGAAAATCAATGCGTCCGTATATAAAAGTCTTTTTGTCTTTTGACAATAGCCGTGCCGACCTGTAGGTGTTGTATGCTTTGGTTGCAACGATATGCAGCTTCCCATCCTGTACAAAAGAATTTTCCGACAGAGAGGTGTAAACCTGAAGCTCATTGTTTCCCCATCCGCCTCCGCCGATATCGTAACCCCAATTTTGGGTGTTGATGCTTGTACCGCTAAATTCGTCGGCCCAAATCAAGTTGAAACCTTCGTAATTTTCAGGAGTGATGTAGCCATCCTCCTGCAATTCAGGAATAAAAGAATCGTCGTTATCAATGACGGCCGTGATGTCTTCAGGGACGAATGTCGCATTCTGAATGTCGGAGAAATGAATAAAAAAGCCTTCGTCAAACTCCATGACTTCATCGCCCAGAATCGTAATGCTGATTTGTTTTTCAGTTTCTCCGGGATTGAAGACCAGTGTATTATCAGCACTGCCCACATAATCCAGCCCGTCTTTAGCAGTTCCATCGGCCGTGCTCCACTTGATGCTTACGGGCAGGGTAGAGGCTCCATTAAGCTTTACAGCAAAAGTCAACACATTGTCGCTATTGCCTTCGGCTTGCCTGACCCGAAGCGGATAGCTGAGTTCAGGAATAAAAACATCGTCGTTCAAAATCACAATATCGCACTGGTTTAATAAAGGTTGTGCGTTGATGACCTTAGTAATCATCAATTGAAAAGCCTCATTTTCCTCGTAAATCTCATCGCCTATGATTTCGATTTTGATTTCTTTTTCGATTTCACCCGGAAGAAAAATGAGTTCGCTCTCAGGGATTCCTATATAATCCTCATCGGCTAGAGCTGTACCATCCATGGTTTGGTATTTTACCGTAA
>JARKPE010000097.1 GCA_029975415.1 Dysgonamonadaceae bacterium
AAATAAATACATTTTCTGTGGATTCGTGAATAAAAATCCTGAAAATCTTATTTCTTTCTTATTATTCATTCATCATCAATCATACATCCTTCGCTTCTTTGTGTCTCCGTTGCAAACAATAGCCACAAAGTCGCTATGCATCAAAGTAAAACTCTTACTGCGAGAATTTACGAATCGGGGAATTTGAAATTCTCATTTCCAACTTCTTTACTTCTTCTCATTTCTCCATTTCTAACTTCTTTATTTCTTTTTCAATTATCAATTATTTATACCTTTCCCGTGCAAATCCATACATTGCCATTCTATTCATCCTCCTGATACATCGTTTTATATTTTTCGGTCAGCAAACGCAAAAGTTTACCGATTTGATTGACTGCGGCCTGCGTTTCTTTCGAAATTTCTTTCTTCTGAATTTTCAGCAGCAAATAGCCATACATCGCCGTGAAACAGGTTTCGATTTCGGGAATATCCTTTTCCTTCGATTTAGCTCTCAGTTCAACGATATAGGGCAAAGTATGGTAATAAGTGGCCATATATTCAACTTCTTTCGGATCTTTTTGAAGTCGCAAATGCAAATCCGTCAGTTCGATGATAATGTTTTTGTTGATCTGCAAATGGCCTTTTTCCTGAACGCCTTCCGATTTCATCATCATAATCAACCCTTCATACCAATCGAGCATTTTCGATTTCTCTTCATCGGAAATGGGCAATGGATCGACAAGTGTCTGCCGAACAATGTCCAAATCCAGTTTGCAGGCACGCAACAAATCTTCTGTCTGCCACATAAATAGCAGATAATCCGCAATTTGTTCGTGTTTGTTCGGAATAATGTTCATCGTCAAGATTGTCATTCGCACTCGGGTTTATTGGTTCAAGTTGAATGTGGTAGTCGTTCTCCACAATTTAACTCAAATCGATTCGCCTGAAACACTATCTTTGATTAAATTTGTCGCAAAATTACGAATTTATGGTCAAGTTTCATATCATCGAGTCGGGATATTTTATGGGCGATGGTGGCGTAATGTTCGGCCCTATCCCAAAAAAATATTGGTCGATCAAATATAAAGTGGATGAACAAAATATGTGTGTAATGTCGATGCGCTGCATATTTATCGAAACGGGCGACCGTAAAATTCTCGTGGACACAGGGTTGGGAGACAAGCATGCATCAAAATTGAGGTTTTACAAGCCTTTCGACCAACGAAACATTCCGAACGAGATTCGAAAAATCGGATATGAACCGGAGGATGTTACCGACGTCATTCTCACGCATTTGCACTTCGACCATTGCGGCGCAAGTACGATACGCGATGAACGCGGCGAAGCAATACCGACGTTTCCCAACGCAACTTATTGGGTGAGTTTGAAGCAGTGGAAAAATTATCGAAATCCTTCTCTCTTCGAAAAAGGGTCGTTTTTCCCCGATAATATTGAGCCTGTTTTCCATTCCGGGCAGCTGCAATTCGTAATGGAGGATCAAATGCTTTACGACACCATCCGACTCGAACTTTATGATGGGCATACTCCCGGACAAATTGTCGTGCTTTTCGATACCGAAGAGGGGAAATTTGCTTTCCCCGGCGATGTCGTGCCAACTTCACTGAATATTGCGCTCAGCTGGCTTTCAGCCTACGATGACAATCTATCGCTGGCAATGGACGAAAAAAAACGTTTTTTGGACAAGGCTAAAAAAGAGCACCGTACACTTGTTTTCTATCACGATGCCTATACACCTACAGCTAAATTGTAAACAATGATTAATCTCTAGCGGATATTCGCAGAAAATCGGCGTAAATCTGCATACCTAATCTGCGCGAATCTGCGTGAACTTTTTTGTAAACTATTTCACGACACGACAAAAGAGCCCCAATTGGCACACCATCTCATTGGCACATTATCACCAATGAAAAACCATCCGGTGTAACTTTGTGACTCGGTATATTCCCGAAAACAATTAATCTCTCGCAGATATTCGCAGAAAATCGGCGTAAATCTGCATACCTAATCTGCGAGAATCTGCGTGAACTTTTTTGTAAACCTATTTTACGAAGCGACTAAAGAACCCCAATTGGCACACCATCCCATTGGCACATCCTCAACAATGAAAAACCATCCGATGCAACTTGGTGGCTTGGTATATTCCCGGGAAAAATTAATCGCTCGCAGATACCGCAGAAAATCGGAACGAATCGGCGTGAAATAATTTCTTGATCAATCATTTTTTTGGTTGCAATTCTTTTATTATCAATGTAATATTTGTAACTTTGCTCTGACCATATTCCAAGATTCGATCAAACTAAAAACATAATGCCTTATGAAAATCAATTCCACCTTCCTTGTCGGTATGACAATAGTTTTTGCGATGAATGTCCCGATGCTTTTTTCGCAAGAAAAAAAAGAAATAGAGAAGAAAATCGAATCGCTCGACCGCAAGATTAAAAACTACGACCACCGTTTCGACATACTCGAAAAACAAATCGACGATCTGATGTGGTGGCAGCGCCTAAGCGACTTGGCCTACGTCGATAAGGTACGACTGACAAGTACGCCCCGATGGAAACCCCAATATCCGGACGATCCGTTCGCAGGCAACAAAATGCAATTCTATTGCTATATTTTCATTCCCAAAGAAATCGACGAAAGCAACAAATATCCGCTCATTGTGCTTCCACACAGTGGTGTACATGCCAACTTTTCTACCTACTATGCCCATATCGTGCGCGAATTTGTGGCACAGGGTTACGTTGTAGTTTCGGCCGAATATCGAGGCAGTACGGGATACGGCAAAGATTTTTATGAAAGTATCGATTATGGAGGCCGTGAAAATGACGATGTGCTCGAAAGTCGCAATTATATGATTCAAAACTACAGCTTTGTCGATTCCACGCGTGTTGGCGTGGTGGGATGGAGTCATGGCGGCATGATTGCGCTGATGCAAATTTTGCAGCACGGAGATAATTATCAATGCGCCTTTGCCGGTGTACCGGTGAGCGATCTCGCCAATCGGCTATCAACGCATGACAAGTCCTACTCCGATCTGTTTGAGGCCGATTATCATATCGGACAATCGGTGAAAGAGAATCCCGAAGAATATGCTCGTCGATCGCCTACTCATTATGCGAAAAATTTGAATAAACCGCTTCTCATTCACACAAATACAAACGATAACGATGTGTATGTGGGGGAAGTGAAGCTGATGATCGATGCGCTCAAAAAAGAGAATAAACAGTTTGAATACAAAATCTTTCAGAATGCTTCGGGAGGTCACGGATTCGATCGCATCGACAGTAAGGAGGCAACCGACATCCGCTTTACCATCCATAAATTTCTGGAACGTTATCTCAATCCGCCCAAACCTTTCCGCTCGGCTTCGGATATGCGCAAAGCGGCATACGGATTCAATTGAGTAAAAATAAAAATCAAATTGTTATGTCGTAATAGGTTTGTAAAAAATTTCGCGCTGAATATCACAGACCGACGCAGAAAATCAGCGTTAATCAGCGCACTTGATCCGCGTAAATCTGCGAGAGAAAATACTGCTTTTTCAATCATCTCAATAAAGCTGCAAATGGATAAATGATAAACAACGCTTCAATTTTTGAATTTCTTGAAGAAAATTGGAAAATGAAATAAAAGCAACTACTTTTTCCGGATGATGATAACCCCATTCTTGCCGTCTTCGCCATAAGCTTCGATTGCCAATTTGTCTTTCAATACGGAAATCGATTCAATTTCTTCAGGCTTCAGCGAGGACAGGTTAAAATCTTTCGGCATGCGCTTTCCGTCGATAATAATAAGTGGCGGGTTTTCCTTATCCATTCCCTCGCGCAACGTAACAACGACTTTTTCACCCTTTGGCTTGATGATGACAGCCCCATTCTTCCCCTTTTCGCCGTAGAGGCGGGTTGCCTGTTCACCTTTCAAGACATTTACCGATTCAATGTCTTCGGGATTAATCTTATCCATTTCTTCTTTCGTGATGGCAACACCATTCATAAGTATCAACGGCTTGCCATCCAAAATGCCAGTCTGGTGGTCGGTCAAAGAAGTGTTTCCGCTCTTCCTGGTAGTGATGATCACGACGCCGTCTTTTGCCTCAGCTCCATAAACGGAAGTGGCAGCATCACCTTTCAGTACCGACACATTGTCGATTTCCTGAGGATCAACGGTTTGAGCTTCATCGTAATTCATTCGAATTCCGTCCACAATAAAAATTGCCTTTTTCTTATCGACGGATGGTTTTCCAACTATCTTTTGCTTTTCCTTCGAAATGTTTATTTTCATTGTGTCTTGCACGACCGCTTTCTTATCGCCACTTCGGGTTAAAAAGACGTTCGTCATTCCCAATGGAATCTGTTTTTCGGGAATGTTGGTTAAATCGGCCTTCGCATGCAAGGCCGGAACGGAAAGCGCGATCAGCGAAATTGCGACTCCCGGTAGCAATAATGCATACTGCCATTTTCGGGACGTGTTTGTGTGAATTGTTTTCATCATATGAATTCGTTTGTGCAAATTGCGCTGCAAAAAATTGTTTGCCAATGCAAACGTGTACTCACCTGCGCTTTTGCGGATTAATAAAAGTTGATATTGTTTGACATCGATGCCTGATTTGATTGTATTTTCATCTGCCTGATACTCATGAACAGTCTGAATTTCGCGACGCAAGAGCCACGCAAAGGGATTGAACCAGAAAACGCAGGCGAAAAGATCGAAAATCGTTCGGTCAACCGAATGATAATGTTCAACATGCGTGAATTCATGCTGAAGGATGATGTGAGAATAATTGCACTCGACATCGTCTTGCGACACTACGATATATCGAAACCAACTGAATGGCTGTATTTTGCAATCGGTAATACATAGAACTGCTCCGTGTGAAACTTTCTTTTTTTCGGAAGTTCGAATCACTGCCGCCAATCGAATTAACCCAACTAACTGACGAATCAGAAAAAACGACAGGCCGACAAAATAAAAAATCACAACAATTTCAATCCACGGAATATTCTGCCACAATGATTGACCGACAGAAACAGGCAGCTCCGAAATGTTTCCGTCATTTATTGCAGAAATAGTCATCATAGAATGCGCTTTCTCGGGAATCAATCGAAATCGGAAAAGCGGAAGAATGACCGAAACGATCAAAATCGAATCCAACACTATCCGATTCGCCCGATGAAAAGTGGTTTTGCTGAATATGACCTTATAGATTCCATAGAGAAAAATCGTCACAAGCGTTGATCGCAAAAGATAGAAAAGGGACGTTTCCATATTTGTTTTTAAAGCGATTGGTGAATTTGAAATTATTTCGGAGACTGTTTTTCCACTTCGTCGAGCAATTTTCGAACTTCGTCCACCGAAAGATCTTTTTCCCTGATGAGAGTAGAAACAACATTAAGATAGGAATTGTCAAAATATTTGCGAACCACATTTTTCAGATTTCCGTTCCGGTATTGTGCTTCATCGATGATGGGGAAATATCGATATGAAGCCCCTAACGATTCGTGCGACAAAAAACCTTTCTCTTCGAGCATCCGCACATAGGTCGAAAGCGTATTAAAGTGCGGTTTCGGTTCTGGATACATCTCCACAAGTTGTCTGACAAACAATGCGCCTTCCTGCCAAAAATAGCGCATCACTTCTTCCTCTTTTGCCGTTAATTCTTTCATTTTCTCCGATTAATTTTATTCCGATGCAAATATAACTAAATAATTTAGTTGCAAAACTAATTATTATAGTTAATAAACTAATTCGTTTAGTTAAATAACACTTAATACACATAAAATCCTGATTGAATTTGCATTCAGATGCAGAGAACATCATGACTAATCGAAACAAATTTTGCACCTGTTCATAAACTAATTGACTGACAAAACGAAAAAATTAGTCATGTCTGACGAAAAAATTTTTTAAGCAGTTAAATACTTTATGAAGCGAACAAATTCCTTGATTTAGAAAATAGTCCGAAAACTGACCGACCTGATTTATCCATAGATCCGACATAGCTCCGAGGCAACTCCCAGTCAACTCCCAGTCAACTCCCAGTCAACTCCCAGTCAACTCCCAGTCAATTCCCACTTTGAATTAAGAAAGGAACAAGGGAAAAAGCAATATCTTAAAGACAAAACAAACTTTCCAACAAAAGAGGTAATTGGTTTACAGGTACGTTCAACACGCAATAATTACTTCTTCAAACGGCCACTTTTCTTGAGAGCCTGATCCAGTATCCACTGAATCTGCCCATTAACGCTTCGAAATTCATCGGCTGCCCATTTTTCGATGGCGTCCATCGTCTCCGAATCCAATCGAAGCGCAAAGTTTTTGGTTGTCTTTTCTTTTTTTGCCATTTCATTCACTCCATTTCCTAACTTACCTCATGTTTTTGCACAGCAAAATTACGATGTCATTGATATAACGATCCGGTATTCAACACCGGCTGAGCCGATTCGTCAGCACAAAGCACAACTAAAAGATTGCTCACCATCGCTGCTTTTTTGTCCGAATCCAAATCCACGATATTTTCGTCCTCTATGCGCTCAAGCGCCATTTTCACCATGGTTACTGCACCTTCAACAATTTTTTCGCGTGCAGATATAATAGCTTCAGCCTGCTGACGTCGCAACATCACGGCTGCAATTTCGGGAGCATACGCCAAATAATTGATGCGGGCTTCTACAATCGTAATTCCCGACATGGCGAGGCGTTCGTTCAGTTCGTCCAATAAATCTTCGTTCACTTCGTTTCCGCCCGATCGCAAGGTGATTTCATTGTCCGACACCACATTGTTGTCGTAAGCATAATGACCGGCCACTTGTCGCAACGCTGCATCGCTCTGCACACGTACAAAATTTTCAAATGCATCCATTTTCTTAGCTACAGCGCTTTTCATGGTAACTCCCCTACTCGAGTCGTTCGCAGCCATTGTTTGAGAATCGATTTCGAACATGGCCTTATACGTATCCTGCAGTTTCCAAACCAACACCAATCCGATCAAAACAGGATTACCAACCTTATCGTTCACTTTGATAGGTTCGATATTAAGGTTGCGCGCCCGCATCGACACCTTCTTCTTCGTCATGAACGGATTGACCCAAAAGAATCCCGTATCTTTCAACACTCCCCTGTATTTTCCAAAAAAAACCATCACAACAGCTTCATTTGGTTCGAGCATGGTAAAGCCAAATAGCAGGACGAACCAGCAAACCAACAGCGCCACACCAATTATAATGTATGGTAAATCGTTTGTGGTTAAAAGCCAGATCGATGCTCCCAACCATAAAAGCAAAACAAATAGCATAACAAATCCATTCGCTTTAAAACCATGGAAATTCAATTCTTTTGTTTCCATTTTTTGAATTATTTTTGATATTATTTTGATATCACAAATTTACAACATATTTTTATTTTTACAAATATTTCTTTGAGTCCTCTCCGAAAACCCAAAACAAAGAAATGTCACCAGGACACCACGAAACGAAGATTCACAAAGCATTGCATTTCAATTTAGTAATTTCATTGAAAATTAGCGCCTTAGAGCCTTTGAGGGAAAAAACTTTTCGGAGAAAACTATTCTCTTCTTTTTTCAATTTCATTAAATCAATCCAATTAAGTTTACACGAAATAAAAAAAATGTATATTTGTAAACCGATTTTCAAAAATCGTTTCAGATCATTTAATTTACAAAAGATCCTTTTATGAGTAAAGTACTTTACATTAAGGCAAACTCCAAACCGGAAGAACTGTCGAGAACATTCAAAATTTCGAATGCTTTCGTTGAAGCCTACCAACATCTTCATCCTGAAGATGAGATTGTTACTCTTGATTTATATCGCGAAAATATCGGATTTTTGACCGAAAAAGATGTATTGGCTCATTCGGG
>JARKPE010000100.1 GCA_029975415.1 Dysgonamonadaceae bacterium
CTTTAAATTCATCTCTATAAATCGAAATCGCAGCAATTAACAGCAAACACTCTTGCTTCCACAAAAATTCCCGACGTTTTTTTAATCTTTCTTAAAAGCAGCTTTCTTTTATTCTGTGCCAGTTTGATTATTTGAAACTATTTGTATCTTTGTTAGCTGTGTATTGTAACAAAACATTATTTTCACAAACCATTTTCAACAATTTGTAAAACCATGGCTACAACAACTGCAAAACTCTATTCATTCAACTTAAACAACGCAAAAACCTATCTTTTTGCCTCGTTGTTTGTCGTCGGAAATTTAGTTTTCCCGCAATTAGCGCATCTCGTACCCAATGGCGGCTTCATTCTGCTTCCTATTTATTTTTTCACTCTTATTGCTGCTTATAAGTACGGGATTCATGTCGGATTGCTGACGGCGATTCTTTCGCCCATAGCTAACAATTTGATTTTCGGAATGCCACCCTCAGCGGTTTTGCCCGTCATCATCATTAAATCGGTTATTTTGGCTATAACTGCTTCGTTGTTAGCCAAACATTTCCGCAAGGTATCTTTATTGGGTATTTTTCTTGCAATTTTATCTTATCAAATAGTCGGTATCGGAATCGAATGGATGATAAACGGTAATCTTTCGCTTGCATTACAGGATATACGCATCGGATTTCCCGGATTACTAATCCAACTTTTGGGAGGATACCTGCTGCTAAAATCGATGGAAAAGATTTAGTCTAATAAAACGGAGTAGTAGTAAGGCTGAAATGAGCGAAGGAAAATCATTCGATGAGGTTATGCAACGGTTTCGCGAAATAGAATTTCACGAAGCATTCGATATGATTGTTGCCATTGCCAATGGCGGCATAATCCCTGCAGCATTACTCAATCAGAGGCTGAACATCGATATTCAACTCCTGAAAATAAATTTACGTGATGTTCAACAAAAACCTCGTTACGACAGCCCAAAACTCATTTCGCCAATAGATTTCACGTTTAAGGACAAAACTATTCTTTTGGTGGAAGATCGTGTGAAAACAGGAGCCACACTGAATTATGCGATAAACCTATTGAAAGATGAAGCTAAGCTGATAAAAACTTTCGCCGTAAACGGTAAAGCCGATTATTACCTCTATAACGAAGATTGTTTCAGATTTCCATGGATTCTGTAATGATAAAATTGGCCTGTTTTTATTTCGTTGCATGCTATTGCACAAATCTAAATAAACGCGACTAATTGACATATTTGATGAAAGTTCATATTGTTTTTCGTCCTATCCTTTTGATCCTGCAAATAATCACGTTGCTGACAGTACCTCATTTGTCGTTTTCGCAACAAATTGCAGACAGTGTCCGATTAGACGAAATCATAGTCACCGGAAACATGTCGAAAGTCAACTTGCAAAATATACCCATGAGCATTAGTGTGATATCGAAAGATCAAATCGATGCTCACAAACAACCTTCGCTATTATCTATTCTCAGCGAAGAAGTTCCCGGACTCTTTGTCACACAACGCGGGGTAATGGGATTTGGAGTAGCTGCTGGAGCAGCAGGAGGCATAACCATTCGCGGCATTGGGGGAACGCCTACATCGGGAGTTTTGGTTTTGATAGACGGAAACCCCCAATTCATGGGACTCATGGGTCATCCATTGGCCGACACCTACCTTTCTTCATCAACCGAACGAGTGGAAGTGATTAGAGGCCCTGCTTCAATGCTTTACGGATCGAACGCTATGGGAGGTGTTATCAACATTGTCACTCGACGAATGAATCACAATGGCCTTCGCACTTCGGCTCAAACAATGTATGGAAGCTACAATACACTTAGTGCAAACATTTCATCCAATTATCGACAGAACGGTTTTTTTGCCAATGCCGGTTTAAGCTATAACCGTACCGACGGACACCGCCCAAATATGGAATTCGATCAAACCAGTGGCCAAGCCAAAGCGGGATATGATTTTTCGGATAATTGGCGGGGTTATGCCAATATCGATCTTTCGAAAACGAAAGCATCAAATCCGGGAACGCTTCAAATTCCCATTGAGGACAACGATGCCGATATTATGCGTGGGGTGGCCTCTTTCACTATCGAAAACAAATATGTCAATACCGCCGGAGTTGTGAAAGTTTATTATAATTTCGGCGAACACAAAATTAACGACGGATACATTGAACCGGCTGAACCAAAGACCTATCTGTTTCATTCGAATGACGACATGATGGGATTCACAATCAGGCAGTCTTATTCGTTTGCCGAAGGAAACCAAACCACTGCGGGATTAGATTTTCAACGTTTCGGAGGCAAAGCCGATAATCGTTATATCGACGGAACAACTCCCGACTTAAAAATCGTGGACGTTCGCTTGAAGGATGTGGCAGGTTATATAGATATTCGACAAGCGGTTTTCGATCGAAAAATCACATTCAATGGTGGTCTGAGGCTCGATCATCATGAAATAAACGGCTCGGAATGGATTCCACAATTGGGAGCAAGTTTTTCGCCATCTTCTTCAACTATCGTTAAAGCAATTGTCAACAAAGGATTTCGAAACCCAACCATTCGCGAAATGTATATGTTTCCCACACAAAATCCCGATTTAAAACCAGAACGATTAATGAACTACGAAGTTTCGTTATTTCAATCTTTTCCATCACAGCAACTTTCGTTTGGTCTAAATCTGTTTTATATCAATGGGAGCAATATGATTCAAGTGGATGTGGTTGAAGGAAAACCACTCAACGTAAATTCAGGAAAAGTGGAAAATAAGGGTCTCGAACTCGATATTCATTACGAAGCAGCCCGTAATCTGCATTTTTCGGCCAATTACAGTTTGTTGAATATGAAATACAAATTGTTGGCTACACCTGAGCATAAAATTTATATGAGTGGAAACTTCACAACCGGACGCTGGAATGTATCTACCGGCATTCAATATATCGGTAATCTCTATACGAATATTCGTCCCGAAATGAGAAAAAACAGCTTCGTCCTCTGGAATTGTCGGGCACACTATCAATTGATAAAATGGATGAAGCTGTTCGTCAAGGGCGAAAATCTTTTAAATCAATCATACGAAATCAACGATGGATATCCCATGCCGGGAATTACTGCATTCGGAGGAGTTTCAATCGAGATATAAATTTTTTCTATTCAACGCGAATTGATATGGCATAAAGCCGAATAACACTAAATCATAGAGTACAGAGTACAAAAAACTCATATAATAACATCTGTGATAACCTAACAATACAAAAATATTAACAACATGGATAGACGCAATTTTCTTAAAGCAGTGGCTCTGACGGGAGCAGCGTTCACAACAATAAAAGAAGTGGATGCGATGAGTATTCTTACTCAAGGGTTCGAATCGGCCAACGCTGCCACCAAATACGATCTTGTTGCCGTGATGGGTGGCGAGCCCGAAATTATGTTTCGCAAAGCGATCGCAGAGCTGGGAGGAATGAAGAACTTCATCAGCCGTGGAGATAAAGTATGTGTGAAGCCCAATATAGGATGGGATCAACCACCTGAAATGGCCGCCAACACCAACCCAAAACTCGTAGCCGAAATTATTAAGCAATGCTTTGATGCCGGAGCCAAAGAAGTAACCGTTTTTGACCATACTTGCGACGATTGGCGCAAATGCTACGCCAACAGTGGCATAGAAGCTGCCGCCAAAGCTGCAGGAGCCAAGGTTGTACCGGCTCATCAGGAATCGTATTACAAAACTGTTTCACTGCCTAAAGGGAAAAAACTGAAAACGGCAAAGATACACGAAGCAATTGTTGATAGCGATAAATGGATTAACGTTCCTGTACTGAAAAATCACGGTGGTGCACAAATGACCATTTCGATGAAAAACTACATGGGTATCGTTTGGGATCGAGGTTTTTTCCATGCAAACGACCTCCAACAATGCATTGCCGACGCTTGTACCTACGAAAAACGTCCCGTGCTCAATATTGTGGACGCTTATCGACTGATGAAAACAAGTGGTCCCCGAGGCAAATCACCTGCCGACGTGGTTCTGTCTAAAGGGCAGTTTATTTCACAAAATATCGTTGCCGTTGACACCGCTGCTGTAAACTTCTTTAATCAAGCACGCGAAATGCCTCTCGAGCGCGTCAAACACATCACCAATGCCGAGGAACTCGGACTAGGAACAACGGATTTGGACAGTTTGAATATCAGAAGAATCAGGGTTTGAAAAATTCAAATTCGAGAAATTTATCTCAAAGAACCTTATCCAACAGTCGATGAACTTATCTATTTCTCATCGACTGTTGGGGGAAAATCATACATTTTTGGAAATCGAAAAAGATTAATCGTCATGTTGAAGAAAATCAGAGTGACAGTTTCAATCATTCTTTGCTCATTAATAACCTTATATTTTTTGGATTTTGGCGGAATATTACCTCAACAAATGAGCTTTCTGGCCGACATTCAATTCATTCCTGCTCTACTCGCTATCAATATAGCTATCGTTGGAGCACTTATTGGTTTGACGCTTTTATTTGGGCGCATTTATTGTTCGTCAATCTGTCCGATGGGGATTTACCAAGATACTATCGCATGGTTATCAAAAAAAATCATACGAAAGAAACGCTATTCGTATAGCAAAGCCAAAACCATTCTAAGATGGGGCATCTTGGCTGCAGTTATCATTTCGTTTGTTTTTGGATTCACTTTCCTGCTCGGACTGCTCGATCCATACGGGGCCTATGGTCGAATGGTTACACACCTTTTCCGTCCCGCATATTTGGCCGGAAATAATCTCTTGGCCGAGATTTTTTCGAAATTCGAGAATTACACATTCTACAAAGTGAGTATTTATGGGTTGGGAATTTTTTCAACCGTCATCTCCTTGTTGACACTTATCGGAATAGGATTCCTGGCTTGGCGAAACGGTCGCACATACTGCAATACGATATGTCCCGTAGGAACTGTTCTGGGATTTATCAGCAAGTTTTCTATATTCAAAATTCAATTCATCGACGAAAACTGCAACTCGTGCGGGCTATGCGCCATGAAATGCAAAGCATCGTGCATAAACTCGAAAAACAAAGAAGTGGACTACAGCCGTTGTGTTACTTGCTTCAACTGCATAGAAACCTGCAACCGAAACGCACTGAAATTTGCACCGGTTGTTCCTAAAAGGCAAAAAGTTGCAGAGCCATTAATTGCTTACAATTATCAAAAAGAAAATCGAACAGTGGATGACTCAAAACGCCGATTTCTTTCCGCAACCCTCATTACCGGAATTGCAACGGGAAAACTGCTGGCTCAGCAGTCGACAAGTAATCTGCTTCCTAAGAAAGACATAAAACGTGAGACACCCATTGCACCTCCGGGAGCATTGAGTTTCGCTCATTTACAAGAAAAATGCATATCGTGTCATCTTTGTATCAGCAAATGTCCCTCTCATGTATTAAAACCTGCTTTTCTCGAATATGGGCTATCGGGTATGATGCAACCAAAAATGTATTTCGATCATGGTTTCTGCAATTACGACTGTACGGTTTGTGGAGATGTGTGTCCAACGGGAGCCATCACGAAGCTTGATGTGAATGCAAAGCATCAAACTCAAATGGGTAAAGTGCAATTCATCGAAGAAAATTGTATCGTTTATTACGATGAAACAAACTGTGGTGCATGTTCAGAGCATTGTCCAACACAAGCTGTACACATGGTCCCTTACAAGGGAGTTTTAACGATTCCCAAAACAGATCAGAGCATATGTGTTGGTTGCGGAGGCTGCGAATATGTATGTCCTGCTATACCTTTTAAAGCTATCTACGTGGAGGGATTAAATGTGCAAAATAAAATCGAAATAAAAAAAGAGAAACAAGAAGAAATCGTCATTGACGATTTTGGGTTTTAATCTCTTGAAAAAAAATTATCCGATTATTGTAGAGAGATATTCTAGAACAGAGAAGATCAAAAAACTTATATGGATATTATCATATTGGAATATTTACCCGAAGACAATACTGGGAGGTTGAATCCGTCAATTTCTCGAGAAAAAGCTTTTGATTTACTCAGAAAATATAACTGTGAACCCTTTCACATTCAGCATGCAGAAACAGTTGAGGGCGTGATGCGATATTTTGCTCGTACTCTTGGATACGAGCAGGAGATGGATTTCTGGGGTTTGGTCGGATTACTTCACGATTTGGATTTTGAACAATTTCCCGAACAACATTGCATAAAAGTGCGCGAAATATTAACGGACGAGGGATTCGATCCTCAAATCATCAGAGCTATTGTATCGCACGCCTACGGATTTACTCAAACAGACGTCCGTCCATTGCATCAGATGGAAAAAGTGCTTTACGCTGTCGACGAACTCACCGGCTTGATAAATGCGGCCATATTGATGCGACCGAGCAAAAGCACGCTCGATCTGACTACACAATCGCTCAAGAAAAAATTCAAAGACAAAAAGTTTGCCGCCGGATGCTCGCGAGAAGTTATTCAGCAAGGAGCTCAAGCACTTGAATGGGAATTAGATTATCTGATGGACCAAACGATCAAAGCCATGCAAGAGTTAGAAAAAGCTCAGTTTTCGTAGATATCAAATCTTATTTGTAAAATTTCTCATGCATTTAAAAATTTAGTCGTTTTTTCGACTCATTTTGGAAAAATTTTCTTTTCTTTGCAGTATCGACAAATTACTATTCACACATTCAAATCATTTGCCTATTGAATTGACATTACGCACATAAACATTTTAAATTTATGAAGTAATGAATTCATTGTTGTCAATGACCGACGAACAATTGGTCGTATTGTATGCAGCGGGTAACAACAAGGCATTTGATATTCTCATCGAACGCTATCGGCAACCCCTTTATGGATATATCTTGTGCGCAGTACACGATCGCGAAGTTGCAAATGATCTTTTCCAGGATATGTTTGTGAAAGCCATCACCACCATCCGGCAGGGGAGATACTCCGAGTCGGGAAAATTCAAAGCCTGGCTTACACGTATTGCTCACAACCTGATCGTTGATTATTTCAGACAGGAACAAATAGAGAACACTGTCTCGCATGATCGCTACGAAATTGATCTTTTCAATAATCAGAAATTCTCTGAAGAAACTGTCGAAAGCATGATAGTGAAAATCCAAACCCTTGCCGACGTAAAAAAACTTGTCGGGCACCTTCCCGATTCACAAAGAGAAGTACTCGAAATGAGGTATTATCGCGACATGAGTTTCAAGGAAATTGCAGAATTGACAGGAGTGAGTATCAACACGGCCTTGGGACGAATGCGTTACGCTCTGCAAAACATGCGCAAAATAGCTGATGACAACAAAATGATTTTGTCTCTCCACTAAACTAAGAAGAAACTTTTGTACAATGAAGCAAAAAAGCCGAACTTTTAGAAAGTCCGGCTTTAGCTTTTGGGAAGGAGTTCAAAGATTCTTGTACAAGACAAATGTATATATGAAATGAGTGTTATTTTGTTCGCAAGTTTCGTTTCTAAATGATGTGTCGAAATTATGGAAATTTCAACATCTCATTTTTTCGAGTCGATACTTCAGAAGATGAAAACTTCTTAACGTCTCAAAAACAGTTTCGAACCTGTTCGTGTTACCCTAAGAAGTAATTTGAATCTCAAACACATCAAACTGTAATTGGGTTAACAGATTTTCGTCTGAGATGGAAATTCAACTTGTGAAGCAGAATCTGGTATTCAAAACTCGAGCGCAAAGATCAGAATAATTTTATCTTTCAACAAGATAAATGATTCATCTATCACGCGACTTAGAAACATGAGAGATAACGAAAAACTTTCAACGGAACAACTTTGCAGTTTATCTGCAAAATAACTGACTGGTCGACTTTAACAGCACAATCATGTTTCACCGGAATGGCTCTCGTTGCAAAAGGAAATTTTGCAGGAGAATAGTTTTGTTTGTACACACTTGTTCGAACTTGACAATCGATTATTATAGAGAGTAAACTCTTTTTTACAACTCAATTCTTGCAAGTAATGTTCGAAAACCCACATTCCGATCTGTTCCTGTTTACCTGCTACGAAAAAAATACTTTTCCGTTCAGATACCTCTCAAGAAATAAATGAGAATTAAGCATAACCAAATTTTTGATTGAGACAATGATGTGCTATATGTACATCAATTTCAAACACTTGGATTTCTCCAACTTTTGGTTTTTTTAAACTCAAATCCTCATCTATCCTTTCTTGCTGGACAAATTTATAGACGATAACACTGATTGCTCCGTTTCATATCCCTTCGGTTAGGACAGGAAAAAAAACGAAATAATAGCAATCGTCTCAAACTCCTTTCATAATACTTTCCGGAACATCCTGCCTATCGATAACAACAAAAATATGATATTCCTGCTGAAAAAGACTCAAAGTATCTCAAAAATTGTTTTACTCGAGATAACTTAAATACGGACGGATGTTCTTTTTTAAATCCTGCACAATATGTCAATGAACTCCTAAATATTTTGTACTCACAGTACTTATATTTGTTCGATGTTGGTTTTGCAAATATAACAGACAGGGCAACAAAAAACAAATATTTCAGCAAATAGATATGAACAACTTTTAAACAAGAAATGAACAGATTATCAACTTCAGTTTCTTCTATAAGTATTCATGTGTAAGCAACATCCATTTCTAATTCAATTTTTTGGCAGATGTATGAAATATAATAAGCTCACTCAAACGAAATAGGCTTCATGTCTGAATAACAAAAAAGACGTTCTCGGATGTGAAAACGCCTTTCCTTGGATAAAACAGAGCCGACTTAGTCGAGCTTTAGTACAGCGAGGAAGGCCTTTTGAGGTACTTCCACGCTGCCGATTTGCTTCATACGTTTTTTGCCTTCCTTTTGTTTTTCCAGCAATTTTCGCTTACGCGAAATATCACCGCCATAGCACTTTGCCGTAACATCCTTGCGGACGGCTTTCACTGTTTCGCGAGCGATAATTTTCGCCCCGATAGCTGCTTGGATAGCAATATCGAATTGTTGGCGAGGAATCAGTTCTTTCAACTTTTCGCACATTCTCCTTCCGAAAGTCTGTGCGTTATCGATATGCGTCAGTGTGGAAAGGGCATCCACAGGTTCGCCATTGAGCAGGATATCGAGTTTTACCAGTTTCGAAGGACGAAAATCGTGCATGTGATAGTCGAACGAAGCATAACCTTTGGAAATGCTCTTTAGTTTGTCGTAAAAATCGATTACAATTTCGCCTAAAGGCAGATCGAAAATAATTTCGACTCGATCGCCCGAAATATATTCCTGTTTGATCAAGACCCCGCGCTTACCGAGGCAAAGCGTCATGATAGGGCCGATATAAGTAGTGTTGGTGATGATAGATGAACGGATAAACGGCTCTTCGATGCGTTCGATAAGTGCAGGGTCGGGAAGTCCGGCCGGATTGTGCACTTCCTTCATGTTCCCTTTTTTGTCATAAACACGATACGAAACGTTTGGAACGGTGGTGATAACATCCATGTTGAACTCTCGCTCCAATCTTTCCTGAACGATTTCCATGTGCAACAATCCAAGAAAGCCGCATCTGAAACCGAAACCCAATGCCACCGACGATTCAGGTTGAAAGGTTAGCGAGGCATCGTTGAGTTGGAGTTTTTCGAGAGAGGATCGCAGGTTTTCGAAATCCTCCGATTCGATCGGATAGACGCCCGCAAACACCATGGGTTTCACTTCTTCGAAACCTGAGATTGCTTTGTCGCATGGACGTTTGACATGTGTAATCGTGTCGCCCACTTTTACCTCTTTAGAGGTTTTGATTCCCGAAATGATATAGCCCACATCACCGCATTCCACACGATCTCGCGGAACCATATCGAGTTTGAGTACCCCAACCTCATCGGCTTCATATTCTTTGCCGGTTGCGACAAATTTCACCAATTCACCTTTACCTATGCTGCCGTTAACGATTTTGAAATAAGCAATAATTCCACGAAAAGGATTGAAAACCGAATCGAAAATCAGTGCTTGTAGAGGGGCATCGGGATCTCCTGCAGGCGGCGGAACGCGACGAACAATGGTTTGAAGAATTTCCTCCACACCCTGCCCGGTTTTTCCGCTTGCACGAATAATCTCGCTTCGGTCACAGCCCAACAGTTGTACAATCTGATCTTCTACTTCGTCGGGCATGGCACTGTCCAAATCTATCTTGTTGAGAACAGGTATAATTTCCAAATCGTGTTCTATGGCCATATATACGTTCGATATGGTTTGAGCCTGAATACCCTGTGCTGCATCCACAACGAGCAAAGCACCTTCACAGGCAGCAATCGAACGCGACACTTCATACGAAAAATCTACGTGTCCCGGAGTGTCTATCAGATTGAGAATGTACTTTTCGCCTTCGAATTCGTATTCCATCTGTATGGCATGGCTCTTGATCGTAATTCCACGCTCGCGTTCCAGATCCATGTTGTCGAGCACCTGATCTTTCAGATCCTTGCTGTCAATCGTATGCGTATATTCCAACAAACGATCTGCCAGTGTACTCTTACCATGATCGATATGTGCGATAATGCAGAAGTTGCGTATATTTTTCATTCAGTAGCGTTGCTTTCTGTTTTCTGTCGAAATTAAAGTTGTGAAATCAAAATTCGGCATTGTTGGGTGTGCGCGGGAAAGGAATCACATCGCGAATGTTAGTCATTCCTGTTACGAACAGCATAAGACGTTCGAATCCAAGTCCGAATCCGGCATGTGGAGCGGTTCCGAATTTACGCGTTTCGATGTACCACCAGATCGGCTCGGGATTCATTCCCAATTCCCTGACCCTATTCATCAATTTGTCGTAGTCGGCTTCACGTTCGCTTCCACCGATAATTTCGCCGATTTTCGGAAACAGCACATCCATAGCGCGTACCGTCTTGCCATCATCGTTCTGTTTCATGTAGAACGATTTGATTTCTTTGGGATAATCGGTCAGAATGACCGGACATTTAAAATGTTTTTCTACCAGGTAGCGTTCGTGTTCCGACTGCAAATCGGTTCCCCAATGAACGGGAAATTCGAATTTTTCACCCGATTCTTCCAATATTTTGACACCTTCGCCGTAAGTGAGGCGGATAAAGTTGTTGTCAACCACAAAATTCAGACGATCGATCAGTTCATTATCATACATTTTAGCCAAAAACTCGATATCTTCTTTGCAATTGTCCAAAGCATAGCGGATGAGGTATTTCAGAAAATCTTCTGCCAAATCCATATTATCGTTGATATCATTGAAAGCGACTTCGGGTTCGATCATCCAAAATTCGGCCAAGTGTCGAGGCGTATTGGAATTTTCGGCACGAAACGTAGGCCCGAAAGTATAAATTGCTCCTAGAGCCATAGCTCCCAATTCGCCTTCCAATTGTCCCGAAACGGTAAGATTGGTCTGACGTCCAAAAAAATCCTGAGAATAATCTATTTTTCCATCCTCTGTACGGGGTGGATTGTCGAGATCGAGCGTTGTTACCTCAAACATGGCGCCAGCGCCTTCAGCATCAGAAGCTGTGATAAGAGGCGTGTGAAAATAATAAAATCCGCGATCATTAAAATATTTGTGAATGGCATAAGCCATGTGATGACGAATTCTGAAAACTGCGCCAAACGTGTTTGTTCGTGGACGCAAATAAGCAATTTCACGAAGAAACTCAAGGGAATGACCTTTCTTCTGTAATGGATAGGAAGCAGGATCTGCCGTACCGAAAATTTCTATTTCTGTAGCCTGAATCTCAACCGATTGACCTTGTCCCTGTGATTCCACCAACAATCCGTTCACGTTGATACATGCGCCGGTAGTAATCGGTTTGAGAAACGATTCACCAAATTTTTCGTTATCGATGACAATTTGTATGTTCTGAATGGTCGATCCGTCGTTTAATGCTACAAAACTCACGTTTTTGTTTCCTCTGCGGGTTCGTACCCATCCCTTGACATTTATTTCCTTTCCTAATGTATTGAGCTTTAGAGCTTCCGAAATCTTGATTCTTTTTAGTTGTTTCATATCGTGTAGTATAGAGTGCCAAGCCCGATCATGATGAATAAAGCGGGCTTGGTATCAAACGTTTAATCGAAAATTCCCATACGGAGCATGTTCACTTCTTTTTCTGTCAGGTAGCGCCATTTTCCGCGGGCAAGATTCTTCTTGGTTAAGCCGGCAAAATACACGCGATCGAGTTTGAGAACATGATAACCGAGCTTCTCGAAAATGCGGCGAACCACCCGGTTTTTTCCGGAATGAATTTCGATACCTACCTGCGAAAGATCTTCTTCCGAAACATAGCTGATGGCATCGGCATGAATTTCGCCATCTTCGAGTTCGATGCCGTCGGCAATAGCCTGCATGTGCTCCATTGCTACGGGCTTGTCGAGCCAAACCTGATAAATCTTACGTTTTTCGTATTTGGGATGTGTTAATTTCGAAGCCAAATCTCCATCATTAGTGAGCAACAGTACGCCTGTGGTTGCACGGTCGAGGCGTCCTACCGGATAGATTCTTTCCGAACATGCACTTTTCACCAACTCCATCACCGTTTTACGATTTTCGGGATCGTCGGTTGTAGTTACAAATCCTTTGGGCTTGTTGAGCAACACGTATACCTTGCTTTCGAGCTTCACTGGCTGATCGTGAAACATCACCTCATCGGCACGCGTGATTTTGGTTCCGAGTTCGGTTACCACTTGTCCGTTCACTTTCACCACACCCGCCTGGATAAATTCATCGGCTTCGCGTCGCGAGCAAACACCCGCATTTGCCAAATATTTATTCAGTCGGATAGGAGCATTGGGATCGGCATTTTCCTTATACTTAACTTGTTTGAAGGGTTTTTTCTTTTTCTTGAGAGGAATATTCCCCTGACTCTTATATTGCCCTTGAGTAGATTGATTGCGGTAACCCCCATTTCCTGAATAGCGGTTTTGGTTGTTGTTATTCGCATAATCGCGACCTGCCGGCTGATTGATTCTTTCGCCGACACGTGGGCGGCGTTTCTTGCCTCCCTCTTCATTTTCGTTGTTGACACCCGAATATCTCTGACGATATTCGTTTGGAGATGGACGAAATCCCCTTTCACGGTTCGAATAACTATCATCCGATCCGTCGTTTTGTGTTCTTCTTTCGTTGTAATTTTGTCTGTTAGAAGAAACGTGTCTCTCATTGTTCGCGCTGTTGTATGTTCGTCTTGGGCGCGGTTCTTCGTTGTTGTTTGTCATTTTTTTCTCAAAAATTTTTTAAACCTCACGGCGTTATTAATTCCTTTAACCTAAAAACAATAAAATCAGCACTCTTTGCTGTTGTGATAAAAAACTTTTTCCTTTTTAATATTTAAAATCAATAAGATAACTGGGAATTTATCGTTAAATTCCCGTATAGTTGTGTGGCGTAATAGCTTTCAATTCATTTTTAATATCTTCCGAAACATTCAAAGTATCGATAAATTGCGAAATACTCTCTTTGGTAACATGTTGGTTCGTTCGAGTCAGTTCTTTCAAGGCTTCATAGGGTTTCGCATAGCCTTCTCTACGCAAAATAGTTTGAATGCCTTCGGCAACAACCGCCCAATTGTTTTCGAGGTCGCGATCGATTGCTTCCCTATTTAATAACAATTTATTGAGCCCTTTTGTTGTGCTTTTTAGTGCAATTAATCCATAAGCAAGTGGCATGCCAATATTGCGAATCGCAGTAGAATCGGTCAGGTCGCGTTGCAAGCGCGACACCGGTAGTTTGGATGCCAGATGTTCGAGTATGGCATTTGCCATTCCCAAATTTCCTTCGGCATTTTCAAAATCGATGGGATTCACTTTGTGTGGCATTGCCGAAGAGCCTATTTCGCCTTCCTTAATTTTTTGTTTGAAGTATTCCATCGAAATGTATTGCCACATATCCCGACACAAGTCGATAAGAATGGTATTGATACGCTTGAGCGCATCGCACGAAGCGGCCAATGCATCGTAGTTGGATATTTGGGTGGTAAAGGCTTCGCGATTCAAACCCAGTTTTTCGGCCAAAAATTTGTTCGCAAACTCAGCCCAGTCGATTTCGGGAAAAGCTACGTGATGTGCATTAAAATTGCCCGTTGCTCCGCCAAATTTCCCTTTTGCCGGAATGTGCATCAGCGGCTCTATCTGATTTCGCAAACGGTAGGCAAATACCTCGATTTCCTTTCCCAAACGGGTAGGTGAGGCCGGTTGTCCATGCGTATGGGCCAGCATCGGGATATCTTTCCATTCTTCGGCATATTTTTCGAGCAATCTGGTCAGTGCCTCAAGTTGTGGAATGTAAACCTGCCGGAGTGCGTCACGCCACATCATCGGAAAAGCCGTATTGTTGATATCCTGAGAGGTGAGCCCGAAATGAATAAATTCTTTATATGCAGAGAGTTCGAGCGTATCAAATTTTTCTTTCAAGAAATATTCGACCGCTTTCACATCGTGATTGGTAATCTTTTCGATATCCTTGATGCGTTGGGCATCTTTTTCTTCAAAGTTGTCGATGATTTCGTGCAAACGTGATTTGTCCCCTTCGCTTATTCCCTTCAAGGGTGGCAGGTTCAACTCACACAAGGCAACAAAATATTCTATTTCTACCGTTACCCGATATTTAATCAAAGCAAATTCGGAAAAAAAGGACGACAGTTCGTCGGTTTTATCTCTGTAACGGCCGTCGATGGGAGATATAGCGTTTAGTTCGTTAAGTTTCATCTAAAAAAAAGCGCATTAAACGATTATGAAGAAAATCGATTTTACGAAAAAACTCTTCAAATAGTAATAGTAAACGAAATCGAATGACTTTACTTCAATCGTGTTAATCTGTTCGATACAAGTCATTTTTCGAACTACAAAATTAATCATAAATATAGTCACTGAAAAATTTTACGAAAAATATTTGATTTTTTTTGCATCGGAAAAAAAAACCGCTTATCTTTGCATCGCTTTTCCGGAAAACATGCTCCAAGCGAGGAGTATAAATGGTAAAGAAACCGGGCGTTTAGCTCAGCTGGTTCAGAGCATCTGCCTTACAAGCAGAGGGTCGGCGGTTCGAATCCGTCAACGCCCACGAATCGAGTAGGTAGGGGGATTACTCCCCCGCCCTCTCACACCACCGTGCATGCTCTCGCACACGGCGGTTTCTTTTAATTGTTTAACTTCTCATAATTTAATGTGAGATTGTACAAACCTATCTCGTCAAACCATTTCTTG
>JARKPE010000106.1 GCA_029975415.1 Dysgonamonadaceae bacterium
TTTTAAAACGAATATTTTTTAAAACGGAATCTCGGAAAATATTTTCTCTGTGATTCTCTGTGTTACTCCGTGTAACTTATGATGTGATGGATTATAATATAATTACAGGAAAAATTATTGGCGCAGCAATAAACGTTCATAAAGAGCTTGGTCCCGGAATGTTGGAAAACACTTATCGTCACTGTTTGGCTTACGAACTTGAAACTATGGGTTTAAAAGTTCGATGTGAAGTTCCGGTACCCATTGTATATAAAGAAGTTAAATTAGACTGTGGATACAGAATAGATATTTTGGTAGAAGATGCTGTTGTAGTAGAATTAATAACGGTGGATGCTTTCAATCCCGTGTTCGAAGCACAAGTTTTAACTTATATGCGTTTTGCCAATAAGCATTTGGGACTGCTGATCAATTTCAGAACTTCCGTTCTAAAAAATGGAATTAAACGATATATTTTTTGAATATGATTTCCGAGTTCTCCGTGATTCCTCAGTGGTACTCTGTGTAACAAAAGAAAAATGGATATCCTTCAAACCGACATACAATTTGTTCCTGGTGTCGGCCCTAAAAAAGCCGAAATACTGAATAAGGAAATCGACGTGTTCACGCTTGGCGATTTGTTGCGGTGGTAT
Organism: Dysgonamonadaceae bacterium; assembly: GCA_029975415.1. Classification (GTDB taxonomy): domain Bacteria; phylum Bacteroidota; class Bacteroidia; order Bacteroidales; family Dysgonomonadaceae; genus Seramator. The sequence goes on from JARKPE010000106.1 coordinate 630, forward strand.
CCATATCGCTATATCGACAGGAGCAGGATGTACTATGTGCACGAAATCGACGGCAGTATGCCATTTATTCAATTGAAGGGCAAAATCATGTCGTTCGAAACTTTAGGCGAAGGTCGAAAAAAACGATTGGTTGCACATTTTACAGACGGCACCGGGTTTATCGATCTGATATGGTTTCAGGGATTGAAATACATTGAAAACAAATATAAACTCAATCAGGAATATATTGTTTTTGGGAAACCGACTTTGTTCAACAATAGATGGAACATCGCTCATCCCGAAATTGATCCTTATCTGAGTGAAGCAGATCGACCCGAAGGTTTGATGGCCATGTACAACACGACGGAAAAGATGAAGAATCACTTCCTTCATTCGAAAGCAATTCACAAAATCATCGAAAACGGTTTTGCGATGATTCGTGACCGGCTTCCCGAAACACTTCCTTCCGATGTTTTACAGGCGGCTCGTCTGATGCCTTATCACGATGCGATAGAAAACATACATTTCCCGAAAAATCCTATTCTTCTGCGTGATGCCGAGTATCGGCTCAAATTTGAGGAATTGTTTTATATCCAGTTAAATATTGTGCGCTTTGCCGCCGATCGCAAAGCGAAGCTTAATGGGTTTGTTTTCAGAAAAGTGGGAAAATATTTCAACACATTTTACGAAAAACATCTCCCTTTCCCGTTGACGAATGCCCAAAAAAAAGTTATCAAGGAAATTCGAAGGGATACTGCTACCGGAAAACAGATGAATCGGTTGTTGCAGGGCGATGTCGGAAGCGGCAAAACCTTGGTGGCTCTTCTTTGTATGTTGATTGCAATTGATAACGGATTTCAGGCATGTTTAATGGCTCCCACCGAGATTCTTGCTTCACAGCATTTCGAAACGTTTTCTCAACTTCTGTCCGATATGGATGTAAAAGTGGCATTGCTTACCGGATCGACCAAAGCGAAAGATCGCGAAGGCATCCATGCAGGTTTGCTTTCAGGCGATATCGATATTCTGATCGGCACACACGCTTTGATAGAAGATGTGGTGCAGTTTCGTAATCTCGGTTTTGTGGTGATCGACGAGCAGCATCGTTTCGGAGTGGCACAGCGTGCCAAATTATGGAACAAAAACGAACATCCGCCTCATGTGCTTGTGATGACGGCTACGCCTATTCCTCGAACCCTTGCGATGACGGTTTACGGTGACCTGGATGTCTCCGTCATCGATGAACTTCCCCCTGGTCGCAAACCGGTGAAAACGCTTCATCGGTTCGATAAAAATCGAGGGCAACTCTATCAGTTTATTCGCCAACAAATTCAAGCGGGCCGGCAAATATATATCGTTTATCCGTTGATTGAAGAGAGTGAGAAGCTCGATTTAAAAAATCTGGAAGAAGGATACGAACACATTTGTCAGGTTTTTCCGGAGTTCACCGTTTGTAAAATGCATGGCAAAATGAAGCCTGCCGAAAAAGACGAAGTGATGCGTCGCTTTGTTGCCAACGAAGCTCAAATCATGGTTTCGACAACGGTTATCGAAGTAGGGGTGAATGTGCCGAATGCTTCGGTGATGGTTATCGAAAGTGCTCAACGTTTTGGTTTGTCGCAGCTGCATCAGTTGCGGGGCAGGGTAGGGCGCGGCGCCGATCAGTCGTACTGCATTCTCATCACTCCCTATGAGCTGTCTGCCGATACGCGCAAGCGGATGGAAATCATGACCGAAAGCAACGACGGATTTGTGATTGCCGAAGCCGATCTCAAATTACGCGGGCCAGGCGATTTGGAAGGAACTCAGCAAAGTGGAATACCTTTCAGCCTGAAAATTGCCGATTTGGTGCGTGACAGTTCCATCCTTTATCGTGCTCGCGAAATAGCCGAAAGTGTTATTCAACGCGATCCCCGACTCGAACAGCCCGATCATCAAGTTCTTCGTCAGCAGCTGAGCCGTCTTTCCGGCAATCGTTACGATTGGGGAAGGATAGGGTGAGAGGGGGAAGATCCAATCTATCTATCTGACAGTTTTTTCAACTATTTTCCGATGCAAAACTTTGAGAAAATAGATCCCAAAATCTCGTCGGTAGTAATTTGACCGGTAATTTCTCCCAAATAAAACATACATTCGCGAATATCCTGACTGAGAAAATCGCCTGTAATTCCCGAATTGAGGCCGTCGATAACACGATGAATAGCTGCTTGTGCATTTTTCAAGGCCTCGTAATGGCGCAGATTGGTAATGATAACATCCTGTTCGCCGATTTCCGGGAAATTTGCTGCATCCACTAATAGTTGTTGCAGTCGGTCAAAATGGATGCTTTTTTTTGCTGAAATCGCTAGTCGTTCGGCTTTCAAATTTGGAAAAACATTCAATTTTGACTGAATTTCATCGGGAGACAATAAATCGGATTTGTTAAACAGCATGATTACCTTTTTATTGGCGAGTGATGCCGTCAACGATTGTGCCAAATGTTCGATTTGATCAATCGGTGTTGTCAAATCAATCATCCACAATACGATGGATGCTTGTTCTATTTTTTTGAATGTCCTTTCGATACCCATTGTTTCGATAGCATCGTTTGTTTCGCGAATGCCAGCGGTATCGATTAATCGAAACACTATTCCTTGAATGTTTACCGTATCTTCAATTACGTCACGCGTTGTTCCGTGAATTTCCGAAACGATGGCTTTTTCTTCGTTAAGCAAAAGGTTGAGCAATGTCGATTTTCCCGCATTGGTTTCGCCTATAATGGCAACCGGAATGCCATTTTTGATGGCATTTCCCAACTGAAAAGATTGGATAAGCTTCGAAATATCCGTTTCAATCTTTGTTGCCAACTCGAGCAATTTTTCGCGATTCGCAAATTCAACATCCTCTTCCGAAAAATCGAGTTCGAGTTCGATGAGTGATACAAATTGCAGCAACGCATCGCGCAAATGAGACAACTGCTGTGCAAATCCACCCCGCATTTGATTCATCGCAATACGATGCGCAGCTTTGGATGATGATGCTATTAAATCGGCTATAGCTTCGGCCTGACTTAAATCGAACTTGCCGTGCATGAAAGCACGCCGTGTGAATTCGCCCGCTTGAGCTATGCGCGCACCGCCCAGCAAAAGCATTTCAATTATTTTTTGCTGAATATACAATGATCCGTGACACGATATTTCAACAATATCTTCTCCCGTAAAGGAATGTGGTGCACGAAAAATCGTAACGAGTACTTCGTCCAGAATTTTGTCATTCAAGTATATTTGTCCGAAATGAACGGTGTTGGGCGTAGCGTCCACAAGCTTTTTGCCTGAGGGCGAAGAAAAAAAAGTATCTGTCAAAGCAATGCATCCTTCACCCGAGAGTCGAACAACGGCTATTGCTCCCATGCCGGGAGGTGTGGATATGGCACAAATAATATCTGACATGTTTTTTTGTAATACGTTTCTTCAAAAAACGGAATCAATATCTGAAACTGCTACCTCCCAAAAATTCCCTTAACAACGAAGTCGGAGGCAATTCGCGATCGGTAATATAGTTGAAATAGCTCAAGAATTTCAGTAAACGATAGGCTTCGGCATATTCGGGATCAGTCTTGGGCACCTGTTGCAAGATAGGTTCGGCGTGTCGACGAATTGCCGCAAGCTCATATATCATGGCCGAATTGAACATGACGTTGGCATTTTCCTGATAAGGGAAAATCCATTTTTCTTCACCACGACGAACACTTTCCCAGCGCGAAATTGTTTCTATGGCCGAATAGCCACGATATCGATAATCGCGAACTATTCTTCTCAACAAACGATTATCGGCAGCAGGTATCCAGTTGTGATTGTCGAGCGAGATGGAAGTAAGAGCCGAAACATAAATCATAAATTTGTTGATCGCCGGAATTCGTTCCGTAAGTTCAGGATTCAAAGCGTGAATGCCTTCGACAATGAGAATGCAGTTTGCATCGATTTTCAAACGATTGCCTTTGAATTCTCGTTTACCCGATACAAAGTTATAGCTTGGCAATTCCACTTCGTTGCCGTTCATTAGGGCAAGCAGATTTTCCTCGAAGAGATCCAAATCGAGGGCATACAACGATTCGTAATCTTTTTCGCCGAATTCGTCGACAGGCGTTTTATCTCTTTCAACAAAATAATCGTCGAGCGAAATGCCGATTGGTTTGAGCATTTCCACAAAAAGTTCAATTTCGAGACGTTTCCGAAAAGTCGTTTTTCCTGACGAGGATGGACCTGAAATGAGTATAAGTCGCACTCCTTCATCATATTTTTGACGAATTTGGGCTGCAATTTCGCCGATTTGTTTGGCTTGATAAGCTTCAGAAATTTGAATAACATCCGATATTCTTCCGTTAATTTTGGCTTTGTTCAAGTCTCCAACATTATTCAGATTGCTTATTTTCAAAAATTTAAGATGTTCCCGATATACATTCAGTAATTTTTCCTGTTTTACAATGGGAGCAAGTTGTTCAGGTTCGGTGCGGGACGGCACTTGGAGCAAAAATCCTCCGTTATATTGATGAATATCGAAAAGTTTTATATAACCGGTGGATGGCACAATGCAGCCGTAGTAATAATCGATATAATTGCCGAGTTTGAAATAATGAGCGTAAAGAAAATCGGATGTTTCGAGCAAAAGAGCTTTGTCCTCCATCCGGTGCTTCCGAAAAAGTTTTACCACATCCGTCGTTTCATCTTCAATAGATTCGAAGGGAATGTCTGCCTCTACAATTTCGTGCATTCGCTTGCGAATATTATCGAGCTGTTCTTTTCCAATTATTTGACCGGCATCGATTTGAAAATAATATCCGTTCGAAACCGAATGTTCGATGAAAATTTGGGCATCGGGAAATAAATCGTCCACGGCTTTGGCAAGAATGAAACAGAGTGAACGGACATAAGTGCGCATCGCTGACGAGTTGCTGATATCGACATACTCAATTCGCTTAGGTCGGTAAACACGATAGGCAAGAGATTCGGTTTTGTTATTGACTTTGGCGTTGGCAATGAGATGCGGCATTTTTACGCCGAAAACTTCAATCAACTCTTCGAGGGACGAACCCACCGGAACATCTTTTTTTTCGTTTGTATTGATGCAATGAATTTGGACGGTATCTTTCATAAATTCCTGTTTGTCTCAATTGGAGACGCTAAAATACACTTTTTTTCCCATACTAAGATACTTTTCTTGGGCATAACCGCAAAAAATAATATCTTTGAAAAAACATTTCCGACAATGAACGACTGGAAGAAAAGACTGGATATTGTTTATTCCACTGATCCCGATTATCATTTTCATAAGGATGAAAAATCACCGATTGAAACTATCGCGAAGGAAAAACAACAATTGCGAATCCAATTGGACAAGCGTAATCGAAACGGAAAAGCGGTTACACTGATTACCGGGTTCGTTGGTTCAGACGACGATTTGCAGGCACTTGCAAAATTGCTGAAAGTAAAATGCGGAGTTGGCGGTTCGGCCAAGGAGGACGAAATCATTATTCAGGGCGATCATCGACAAAAAGTTCTCGACATTCTTCAAAAGGAGGGATATGCAAAATCGCGCATTATCTGAAAACGAGGTTTTGCATGTTTATAAAGCTTCGGCAGGATCGGGTAAAACACATCGTCTGGCCGGAGAATATCTTCGTTTGCTTTATGGTGGCGAGAACAATTACAGGCATATTCTCGCAGTAACTTTCACCAATAAGGCTACGGACGAAATGAAGTCGCGCATTGTAAAAGAGCTTCATTTTCTTGCTACAAATCATAAATCTGAATATCTCGACGATCTGATGAAGGAATTCGAAATGGACGAAACATTCGTTCGCCGAAAGGCTAAAAATCTGCTCGAAACTATTCTTCATGATTATTCGGCTTTTTCGGTAAGCACCATCGATCGTTTTTTTCAGCAAACCGTGCGTGCTTTTACTCGTGAGATAGGATTGGCCGGCAATTATAATATCGAACTGGATCAAACAGCCATGCTCAACGAGGCCATAGATTTGTTGATATCCGAATTGGATAAACCTGAAAACAAGTCGGTTACCGATTGGCTTCTTTCGATGATGAAATCGCAAATCGGCGAAAACAAGAGCTGGAACGTAAGGCAACGCTTGCAAGAGTTTGGAAAACAAATGTTCAAGGAAAATGTTAAGACGCTTACCAAAGATGAATTTTCGACCATTCAGGATAAGGAAAAACTCGAATCTTATCGCAAGAAACTTGAACAGATCAAACGGGAATATATAAATTCTGCGAAAGCTATCGGAAAAGAGGCTCTCGTTATCATGCAACGTCATGGCATAGCCTATGATGATATGAGTTATGGCAAAAATTCTGGCTTTTTGATTTTTTCGAAACTCGCCAAAGGCGAATTATCCAAACCTTCGTCTCGACTTGTGAAAGCTGCGAATGATGTAAATAATTGGACGAAAGACGACAAGCCAAAATCTTCGCAGATTCGTGCCGCCTATGCCGACGGACTAAACGATTGCGTAAACCGCATTGTAGCGTTGTCAAAAGACGATTTGTTTTATAATACAGCCAATAGCATTCTCGAAAATTTTTATGCGCTCGGAATACTTTCGGATATCGACAAACGGCTTCGTTCTTTGCAACAGGAGACCGACACGTTATTTTTGTCGGACACTACCGAACTGCTCAATCATTTGATTTCGGAGAGCGATTCGCCTTTCATTTACGAAAAAACAGGTACACGTTTGCTCCATTTTATGATTGATGAGTTTCAGGATACTTCTCCGCTACAATGGAACAACTTTTTGCCGCTTATCAGAGAAAGTCTCGCATCAAATCATTTCAACCTCATTGTAGGCGACGTCAAGCAAAGCATTTATCGTTTCAGAAATGGCGATTGGCGACTGCTTGAAGACCAAATCGATCAGGATTTTCAGCCATCGCAAATCAATCATCATGCACTCGACATTAATTGGAGGAGTGAGCAATGTATCGTGGAATTCAACAATTCTCTTTTTGCACGGGTTCCCCGATTGCTTCAGGATGTTTACAACACTTCATTGGAAATTGATGACGGCAGCCAATTTTCGAAATACGCCCAGTCCAAAATTATCGATATTTATGCTCAAGCATATCAGAACATTCCCAAAAAGAGAAAAACCTTCCAGGGCTATGTTAAAATAACTTTTCTACCAACTGCGAAAAAGAAAAATATTGATAGTGAGGATGATAATGATTGGAGAACAGAATCGCTTAAAAGATTGCCACTCGAAATCGAATCGCTTCAGGATCGTGGCTTTTCACTCTCGCAGATTGCCATACTTGTGCGCAGGAATAAAGATGCCGTTCTTGTTGCCGATAGCTTGTTGAAATACAAACGTGATCATGCGGATTCCAAATATCGATACGACATAATTTCCAACGAAGCATTATTGGTTGCCAATGCACAAAGCGTGAAAGCAGCGATAACCATATTAAGGCATTTTCAGAATCCGGCAGATGAAACGCGTCGGTTTATGGCTTTATACGAACTTGTTCGATTTCATCGCGCAATGGCTCCGGGAGAAGCACTTGCATTTTGCAACAATCCTGCAAATGTCGAAGTACTTGCCAAAATGGAAGCTCGACTCACACATATTTCACAACTGCCGCTTTATGAAAGTGTCGAAGCATTTTTTGCAATGTCTTCCGAAGCAATGAATGAAAATGAAAATGCATTTGTTCAGGCGTTTCTTGATGTGGTTTTGAAATTCAGTGCCGATTCGTCATCCGATTTAAACGGTTTTCTCGAATGGTGGGATGAAGAAAGTCGGAGCTTGACGCTGTTTTCGCCGGATGGACAAGATGCTATCAGACTCTTGACCATTCATAAGTCGAAAGGACTTGAATTCGATGTGGTGCTTATGCCGTTTGTCGATTGGGAAGTAGATCATTCTTTCGGACATGCCGAATTTGTTTGGTGCAAACCCGATCGGGAACCGTTTAATGAATTGGCGATAGTTCCCGTGAAGTATAAGAAAGATATGGCCAATACTATTTTTCGTGATGATTATTTGCGCGAAAAACTGCTATCGTATATTGACAATCTCAATTTGCTTTATGTGGCTTTCACCCGGCCAAAGCAACAACTCATCTGTTATGCTCCCAAAGGAAATGAGAATATCACGAGAATTTCGGATTTGATTTATCGAATTGTTTCCGAATCATTGGTTCTACCTGATTCCGTAAAGTCGGATATCGATTTGAAAAAATATTATTTTGAAAACGGCAATGAAAGTGTTTTTGAATATGGCATTTCCTCTAAAATTGAATCCGGCGGCAAATCCCATTCGATCGATATTTGTAAAATGGATGAATGGAGGTCAACTCCATTCGAAGGCCGATTGAAATTACGATTGAATTCCATCGGTTATTTCAATGATGACGGCAGTCGCGCACGAGGTATGCTGATGCACGAAATCATGAGCAGCATCAAAACGGTGGACGATTTATCCGATGCTTTGGAACGCAGGGTAATGGACGGCGAATTGACCGAATCAGAACGGAAAGAAGTATTCGAAGAGATCGCCGAAACGTTGTTGCTTCCGGAAGTTGCCGATTGGTATTCCGGAAAATATACCGTTCTTAATGAGATTCAAACGCTTGATCCGGAATGGGGATTTAGTCGTCCAGATCGTATAATGATAGACGGCAGCAAAGCAATTGTGGTGGACTATAAGTTCGGTGAAACAGAAGAACCCAAATATCGTCGACAAGTTCAACATTATGTAAAACTGTTGCAAAAAATGGAATTCTCCGACGTAAAAGGATTTATTTATTATGTGAAACTACGGAAAATAGAACAGGTTTAAAAAAAGGATTATCGATTTTGTATGTTTAAAGATATATTGTTCGTAGGTATTGGTGGAGGAATTGGAAGCATTATGCGATTTCTCACTTCGCGCTTTACGGCACGATTTGTTGCCGCGCAATGGCTTTTTCTTGGAACGCTTGCCTCAAACCTGATCGGATGTTTTCTTATCGGAATCTTTTCGGGATGGATGCTTTCTCACAGTCCAGACAATCAAACATTTCGGTTGCTCTTTATCATTGGTTTTTGCGGCGGATACACGACCTTTTCAACTTTCGCGTTCGAAAATTACCGTTTGATAGAAATGAATCAATGGGGAGTTTTTTTGCTTTATTTGCTGGCAAGTGTTGTGCTTGGAATTATAGCCGTATGGCTGGGAATGAAAATTTTAAGATAAATGCAAGGGTATGAATCGAAAAAATGTGTTTGTTTTTATGTTTGATGAATATGTGTGAGTTTTTTTAACGGTTCTTCTTCTTGCGGTCAATTCCTATATCTTTCAATGAGGCAGGATCTTCTACCGGTTCGATATGTGAAGTTACCGTAACCGGTTCGTCGAACATATCCTCGATCGTTTCTTCAATCATATCTGCATTTTCATGCCCTTGTTGCACAGTCCATGCTCCGGGTACGAGTAAATGAAACGAAATGAATTTTCGTTGTCCGGCCTGACGTGTCATCAAAGAATGATATGTGATATTTTTTTCTTTCAAACTGTCGAGATATTTCTTCACTTGATTGATTTCGGATTCCGAGATTGATGCATCCATTAATCCGTTGGTAGATCTGCTAATGAGGCGATAGCCCGTATAAACAATGTTGAGAGCTACCAATATGGCAATAATCGGGTCGAGAATAAGAATACCTGTAATTTTAACCATGAAAATTCCGATAATCACGCCGGCTGAAGTCCAGACGTCAGTCATCAAATGCTTTCCGTCAGCCTCTACGAGAAGCGATTTGTTTTTCTTTCCGTTTCGAATAAGAATTTGCCCGACGGTAAGATTCACAAGCGAAGCGCCGACTGAAAAAAGCAATCCTATATTGATATTTTCCAAAGTAATTGGGTTTATCAATCGTGGAATAGCCGACCATATAATGCTGAAAGCCGCCAAAAGAATCAGCGCTCCCTCGATGGCGCTCGAAAAATATTCTGCTTTGCTGTGGCCGAATTCATGCCCTTCGTCGGCAGGTTTTTCGGAGACATGGAGCATGACAAGCCCGAATGAGGCTGCAAGAAGATTAACAATTGATTCTAACGCATCCGAAAAAAAACCGATCGAACCTGTAACTCGATAAGCTGCAAATTTTAGCAGAATAGTAGCAATACCTGCAGCAATGGACAGATACATGAATTTTTTCAACGATTTGGCTGTCATGTTATCAAAAAAAATAATGTGGCAATACTAAACTATTTGAGCAAATTCTTCGATATGACTATCCACAAACGAAGCGATTTTAGCGGTTTGGTCTTCTTCGATCAGGAAATAATTTTCTTCCAATTCGTCGAATTGTTCGAAATCGACATACATTGCCGTAAATTCTTCGTCAGTTGTTTCACGTTCCAATTCGGCGCGATGAGCATCATAAATTTCTTTGGCTTTGTACAGAATTTTTGCCACTTCCGTTGCGCCGAATATTTTCCAAGCTTTGGCCGTTGGATTGTCGAAAATATAACCGCCGAATCCGTTTTGAATGAGTTGGACGAATCCGCCCTGATTCACTTCCTCCTGAAAAAACCTATAGGCGAGCAACGCATGCTGATAGCCAGTAAGTTTTGGCATATTTTCAGCCGAAAGTGTCCCATCAATCTCATTGAGATAGGCATCGGTAAATACTTTCAAAAATTCATCCATGCCTTGTTGGGCTGCATCTATAATTTTGTTTTCGGAAATTTGAATCATAATATCCATTATATTTATTTCAAAAATACATCTTTTTCTCGAAAAATATTCGTTTAGGTTCTTCCTTTGTCAATATTATCACCTAAATTTGTGCAATAATAACCTTTGAAAAAAATTATCTAAAAAAGATGAAAGTAAAACCTTTTAAAGGTATTCGACCGCCGAAAGAATTGGTTAAAGAAGTGGCATCGCGTCCTTATGATGTGTTAAACTCGGAAGAAGCCCGCTCAGAGGCCGAAGGAAATGAAAAGTCGCTCTATCACATCATCAAGCCCGAAATTGATTTTCCTGTGGGTAAAAACGAACACGACGCCGATGTTTATGAAAAAGCCGCAGAAAATTTTCGTTTATTCCAACAAAAAGGATGGCTTGTGCAAGACGATCACGAAATGTATTATGTTTATGCGCAAACCATGAACGGAAAGACGCAATACGGCATTGTTGTCGGAGCTTATGTGGACGATTATATGTCCGGAAAAATCAAGAAGCACGAGCTTACGCGACGTGACAAGGAAGAAGACCGCATGAAGCACGTCAGAATAACGAATGCCAATATCGAGCCGGTGTTTTTTGCCTATCCCGATCGACCGGAACTCGATGACATTGTGAGGCGAATTACGTCCGGAGTCCCTGAATATGATTTTGTTTCTGAAGATGGAGTAGGACATCATTTTTGGTTGGTATCCGATCAAGAGGATATTGATGCCATAACCCGCATTTTCGATTCGATTCCGGCCATGTATATTGCCGATGGACATCATCGCTCGGCGGCTGCAGCATTAGTGGGTGCCGAAAAAGCGAGAAATAATCCGAACCACAAGGGTGACGAGGAATATAATTATTTTATGGCTGTATGTTTCCCTCAGAGTCAACTTACTATTATCGACTACAATCGTTTGGTAAAGGATTTGAATGGACTGACAGCTGAAGAATTTTTGAAAAAACTCGAAAAAAATTTCATCGTTGAACCTACGGGCAGCGAAATTCAGAAGCCTCGGGGATTACACAATTTTTCGATTTATCTTGAAGGAAAATCATACAATATTACTGCGCGACCTTCCATAATTAATGATGCTGATCCGATAGAACAACTCGATGTTACCATTACTTCTCGTTACATTCTCGATGAAATTTTGGGTATAAAAGATCTTCGTAGCGACAAACGCATCGACTTTGTCGGTGGAATTCGCGGCTTGGGAGAATTAAAGAAACGTGTAGATAGTGGCGAAATGGCGCTTGCCATAGCATTGTATCCTGTTTCGATGAAACAATTGATGGATATCGCCGATAGTGGCAATATCATGCCACCCAAAACCACATGGTTTGAGCCCAAATTGCGTTCGGGAATTGTAATTCACAAACTCGATTGAGAGTGAGAATCATCTAACTGAAAGTTAATGACAAAATTAACAGAAGCAATACACAAATTTTCCGAGCAGGTTTTTCCTGAAGTTGTAGAACATTATCATTGGTTGCATCGACATCCGGAATTATCTTATCGCGAGAAGTTGACTTCGGAATATATTTGTCATTTTCTTGAAGCTGAAAATATTCCTTATCGAAAAAATATCGGAGGATATGGCATATTGGCTTGGGTGAAAGGCCAAAAGCCTGAAAAAGGAAGAACCATCGCCTTCGTTGCCGATATGGATGCTTTGCCGGTACAGGAAAAAAATGAGGTTGAATATAAATCGGAGAATGAGGGCGTGATGCATGCTTGTGGGCCTGACGCTCAGTCGGCTGCGATGATGGGTGCAGC
>JARKPE010000129.1 GCA_029975415.1 Dysgonamonadaceae bacterium
TGCCATAGAGCGAAACCATATTGAATCGGCTATTCAATGTGAGTGATAAGTCGTTTTGCAGAATATTCCTCAATTGTTCGCCTTCCACTTGTGTCCCACGTTCCCATTGATAATGCGAATCATATACTGCACTTGTGTTAATCCAATCGAGTATGGGGATTTGTGAAAAGGGGATAGTGTAGGTTACATTGGCGGTTTGTTCGTAGTTGTAGGGCTTACCCAAGCTTCGAATGCTTTGCATAACCGAATCCTTCCAGATTTCATAATCGGGGCGATTAATTTTTTTATTCACCTGCAAATAAGGTTCTTCGATTTCGGCAATAGTTCCCGATCGGAAGTTAAAACCAAGATTTTTTGTCAAGTTCCATAAAATGGAAAAATCGCGATTCCAGAAAAAATTTTGGCTGAACGACAAATATTCCTTTTGCGTTTGAGTATTTCCTGCAAGATAGGCATTCACGTTGCGTAATTGCGTTTCCTGATAGTTTCGAGAAAGGGTAGAGCTAGCCTGTATGCTGTTAGGAATATAATTGAAATTTAGAGATTTGATTAATTTTAGCCATCCCGAATTACTTTTTATGTCATCGAAAGGTTCCCACGATTTTACCACCGAGTTGTAGAAATAATTGGCCTGTAGTTTTGTGTCTTGTGCCGAAAAATATTCCGTTTCCGGATTTCGAAGCGTGCTTATGTTTTGCGAATATCCGAAACTGAAGTTCGCCGGATCATAAGGCATCGGTGTTTTGCTTTTGATATCGATTCTTACATTGCTGATACTGATGCTTTTATTGGTGGTTTTGTCGATGGAAATGGTTTTGAGTGAATCTTTTTGTTGATTTGTGTGCAAACTATTGATCGATTTTTCCATCGTAATATCCTGATTGAATGGATCGTATTGTGGTATAGAGGTCTGATTGCTATAGCTGTAATAGAATGGAGCAATCAATTTCACTTCTTTGGGCAAAAAACGTCCCAAATCGAGATTCAAAGCAATGTTCCATTCGGAATAATCGTTGTTGCGACGTTCGAGCAAACTTTGGTCGAGTGCCCCAAACCCCGACGTTTCTTTTCTGCCCTGAACATTCACTGTTCCGATATCCGAAAGAGCTATATTCATATTACCTTGAGCAGCCCAACCTCCTTTTTCGTCGAATTCGCTCAATCGAAGTTCGTCAATCCATATTTCACCCGACTTTGTCGAATTCGATTTATTTCGAACGCCAATCATCATCACTTTCACTTCTGCCAACGATGGATTTCCCATGATGGTTATCGTATTTTCCGTTTTGTCGGGATCGCTTTCCGAATAGGGAGTCAAATAAGATACATTGCTATTTTCTCCTTTTTCGAAGTTTCGTTTCAATTTAAGATTTGTCAGTGCTTCCAGAGGAAAATCGAACATGTTATCGGGAATCCAGACTGCTTTTTGGTCGGAAAGATTGCGAGAACTATATTTTCCGGGAGGAGTGATATGCAGCGGAATTTCGTATTCGTAATAATTTTGACGATAATCGGATCCAATGCGGAGAAAAACAGTGAAGTCGCCGTCAAACAAGTCCTCAGAAGCATCGGCCATTTTTTCGCCATGAACAAACATTTGCAATCGTTTGTATCGACGCAAGTCGAGAATTGTATTTTTGTAAACAGATCGGCTATCGTTCGGTTCGAGATTTTTTATTTTGAGCGAAATAGATTGTTCGTTTTCCTGTCGCAGTTGCGGTTGGCTTGGATCGAGAATGCGGGTTACTCCCGGTGGCAACACGTAGTTTACCGGTGTGCGATTGCCATTTTCTTCGATATTCACGGTTGATATTTCCAATTGGCCCGTTCCTGTTTCCGATCCTCCGGTAAGAAGGTTTTGCGTATAATTTCGCCATTCGCTGCGAACCAGATCGAGTGTAGCAAAGCGAAGGAAAGTCGGTTCATCGAATCCCGTAAGAAACATGCGCATAAACCGAATTGTTTTGAATCCCTGAATGCTTCCGACTTTAGTTTGATAATCGGATATGGGAATTTTGAATTGATACCATGTTACCTTCCCATCCTGTCCGTTACGAAGACGCACCGTTGTTTCGCGTTTATCCACGATATAGTTGCTGCCAACTTGCATATCCTGCGGGCGAAGTCGAACTTTATACTGATAATAAGATTCGTTTTCGTTCATCGTGTTGTCTCCGTCGATATCTTCAACATCGGGAGTTGTGCGCGAGGCAGTGGCATAATTTTGCCCCTCATCGGGAGCGAGCGAATTTCCTTCGGTTCCATTATAATATTTGTACCGATTCAGAATGCTCGATTTCTTTTCGTCCTGTTCCGTGCCGCGATAAGGCATGAATTTGTCGCCCGATGGCGTATTGAGCGGCGACATAGGGTCGGCTTTCATTGCTTCGAGTGCAGATGACGAAACTTTCGATTGGATTTGCTGAAGATAATCGGAATAAGTAGGAAACAATTTTTCTTCTTCGCTGCTCAAACCATTGAGACCCACGTCCTGAATTTTTCGCAAATCATTTCCCTGAGAGTTATCGAATGCATATACGGTCGATTGCTTTTTGGGAACTTTGCCCCAAACTGTTTCTTCAACGGCAGTCTCGTCGTTTGTCAGTGGTAAACCGTTTTCGTAGAATTTCTTGCCGTCTTTCAGAACATCTTCCGAGATTTCGCCCAAATTGAAATACAAATCACCCCCTTTCGATGTTTTCAGAGTGTCGTTTACAAAGGGATCCATTAGCCAAAACTGTATATATCCGATATTTGCCGATTCGAAATCGCGCACATCCAATTTTCGCATGATTCCGCCCCAACGTTTATATGGATTGAGCAGATATCCATTGGCATCGATATTGGTATCCAAATTGTAGGGTCCGCGTTCGTTCGGATAGAATGACACGTTGAGAACCGGGATAGTAGGCGGATCGCCATAAGCAGTTTCCCTGTTCGGGTAAATTTCACGTTCGTACACTTCACGCACCAAATGGTTCGAAAGTTGATCTAAATCATTTTTTAGGTGTGGCGGCGTCAACGATGAATTTTTTCGGGTGAAAATTCCGTCGATATAAAACCATGCCAATTGGGCTCTGTTTTTGCCATAATCGATATTGTTGGATAAACTCGCTTCGGGGAACAAACCGGTTGAAGTGTTGTTGAAAGGTGTGGACGCAAGAGTCCATGCATAGGGTGAATGCAAATCGATATTGGAAGTCGAGGTTTCGAAATCATCCAGATACGAATAACTTCCGGTATAGGGATTAGTATAATGACCGGGAAGGATTTGGGCGAATTCGGCGTTAGCCGTTATTTGCGAGGGCGCAACCGCTTCCACGAAAGGCAGCTTGTCGAGCAAATTGGTAATGACATACGATTCTTTTCGCAATGAGGCATTGAGTCCCCACAACGTATTGTTTACCGCTTCCTCTCCGAAGTTGGTTTTCATGGTGAGCGGTTTTTCGGACAGGTGCATAATGGTGGCTCCCAGAGAGAAATTTTTTGAAAAATCGTAAAGCAGGTTAGTCCCTATCAATGTTTTGCGCTGCATCGAAAACATCGACTGATTTTCGACCGAAACGCTCAGCGGCGTTCCGGCATCCAAAATCGCCTGATTGAGAATGTTGACAGTCCCCGAAACGTAATCCACCGTATAATCTACCCCTTCAGTGAGCGTATTTCCGGCAGCGATTACTTTCACTGTGCCCGGCTGAACATTCATGGCATTGAGGCTGATGCCGCTGCCTGATGTGCCTCGATATTCGCCACTCATGCGGAATTTATTTTTTTCGGCTATCTGTCGTGCCACTGTGAGTGTTGAATCGTAGAGTTCCTGATATACATATTTTTTAGCAATAGCATCATCTCCAATCATTTGGCGGAGATGAGAACCAAATGGTTCGACGACCGGAAAAATGATTTGCCCGTTTGCGGATGAAACAGTATAACCTTCGAGATAATCGAACTGCCCGTCGGGATAAGGGTTACCTTTCGAATTTAACCGATCGAGATTCATCACCTGAAGCAACAGTTTGTTCTTAATGTTTCCGTCCGGAATATAATTCAGATAAACACCGGTTGTATCGCTCTGATAGAGAATGTTCATACGAAATCTGTCCGCCAGTATGTTTTTTGCGCCGTAGTCGATGGTATAAATATTTTTCATCATCAACGGCCAAGTATAGGATTGAGGCGAAAACGAAATCGGCTTCAACAATTTTAAGAAGAGGGCACCGTTTGTTGCGGAGGTTCCTCCGTTTGTTTCGCGGCCCACGTTGTTTGAGAATTCGCCGACCTGATAAACTTTTCCGTTGTAGGTATATTCGTAAGCCACGGCCAGCACCTCATCCGATTGGAGTGCCGTACGGAGCGAAATATAACCGAGTTGTGGTTGTAAGGCATATTCCGATGCGGTAAGCAAACGAGCATTTTCGATTTTCTCGTAGTCTCTTCCGATCATCATTTGCGCAGGCAAAACGTTTGCAACCATACTGATGTCGCGAGCACCCATATACGACGAAATCATTTGACCGTAAAGTGTGTTTGCATCATTCGAGGGAATATCGATCGAACCTTGTGCCATCCACAAGGGATTGTGAATCGTACTGTGTTCCGCCAAATCGGCAAAAGCAACGATATTTCGTGCCTGATCATAATTGCCTTTTTTGTTGGTGATCCAAACTTCGATACGTGTAATCGAAACCGCAGACTGAATGTAAGGCGCTTTGCTCATCGCCTTGTCAAATTGATTACGGAAAAAATAACCGAGAAAAAAATGTCTGCTTTCGTCGTACTGATCGGCTCCAAATTCGAAAGGAACGGTTTGTACACCTCCTTGAGAATTTACGGTTTTAGCTTCCGAATTTTGTTGGGAAAACACCGTATTCACATGCAATTTACCAAACTGTAAATCGGCTTTGATTCCGAAAAGTGCAGCACCGCCATTGATCAGGGAGTTGGAGGTGGTCATACTCACATTTCCGGCTTCGATGTGCTTGAGGATTTCGTCTTCCTTGCCGTCATAGGCCAGTTTAATGCGTTTGGCATCGAAGTCGAACATGGCTTCGGTGTCGTAATTGATGCCGAAATTGATTTTGTCTCCCACTTTCACATCTGCGTTCAATTGGATGTTTTGGTCGAAATCGATCATCGTCCTTTTACGCGAATGCTCAGGCAACACAGGATTGTCGGTTACCGTTCGTTTGATGCCGGTTGTCAGATCAATCGAGCCGCGAGCATTGAATTGCACTCCTCCCGGGCCGAAAATTTCACCAAGCATATTATTGGATTTTCTCAGAGAAGAAAAAGAGAGTGGTTCGTTCTCTTTCTGTTTCGTTTCGTGATTAAAGGCATTTTTTTCTTTGAAATAGTTTTGGGTAGCCATTCGAACTCTATAACGCGTATATTCGTCCGGAGTCATGCTGAAAGGCTCGTCGATAACCGTATTTCCGATGATATTGCGAAAAACATAGCGATTCGTTTTCGGGTCGAATTCGACGTTGGTCTGAATATTTGAAGGTGTTTGCAAATCTACGGCCGTAGATTTGGTAAGATCTTCCGGTTTCTCGACAATGGTTTTCTTCACGGGAAACCGAATGTCAGTGCTATCTTTTGAGACATTATCCTGACAAAAAAGATTTCTGTTTCCGTTGAATATCAATAGAAACAGAAAAAAAATACCTATGTATTCGAATCTTTTCAGAGAAGCCGTTTTATCGATTGACAAAAGGCGCCTGCGATAAGAGGGCGCATTTCTCTGAAATTACGCAATCACAATCTTTTGAGCGCTTCCTTAATGATTGCTTCAACCGGAAGAGACGAAGATTCTTTGAGAATCGCCGAAACGACTTTTTGTGAAGCAACTTGCGGAAATCCGAGCATCACCAATGCCGCAATTGCTTCATGGCCAGTGCCCGACAAGTCGGCTTTGGTCGGCAATTGAATGATACCTTGAGAATCGGTCATTTTTATCTTGTCTTTGAGATCGACAATAATGCGTTGTGCCGTTTTTGCTCCGATACCTTTTACGGATTGCAATACCGCAACGTTTTCGGTAGCAATCACCGATTCCAGTTCTTTTGCACTCAGCGACGACAATATAACTCTCGCAGTGCTTGGCCCGACCCCCGAAACGCTTATCAGCAAAAGAAAAATATCGCGTTCGTGTTTGTCGGCAAAGCCGAAAAGAACATGCGCATCTTCACGAATGACTTCGTGAACAAAGATTTTTGCCGATTTTTCGCCGTTGAGAATGCTGTAAGTATTTAGCGAAATATTCGCGAAAAATCCTATTCCGTTGCAGTCAATCGTAATGGACGCAGGCGTCAGCTCGGCTATTTCGCCTTTCAAGTAATCTATCATCGTTTCTTTCAAAAAAAAGTTGGAATATTGCGTAATTCCGTACTAATAACGGAAAAAACGGCAATAACGTATATTTTCTATAATCTTTCTTTAACCCGGTTATATCTTTAAAGCGTTTCATAAAACCGAGCGTTTTTTCTTGTTGTTTAAAAAATATTATGATCAAACTCATGTGTTTTCGCCAATCCGCCTTCGCCCGTTTCTTTGTAGAGCGACGGCAGGTCGTGGCCGGTTTGTTTCATTACGGCTACGACACGGTCGAATGAAACGCGATGGATTCCGTCGGTGAACGACGAGTAAAGATTGGCATCGAGTGCTCGTGCGGCGGCATAAGCATTTCGTTCGATACAGGGAATTTGAACCAGACCGCATACCGGATCGCACGTCATACCCAAATGATGTTCGAGTCCCATTTCGGCGGCATATTCTATTTGTGCCGGACTTCCGCCGAAAAGTTGACTTGCTGCGGCGGCCGCCATCGCGCAAGCAACACCTACTTCGCCCTGACAGCCAACTTCTGCTCCCGAAATGGACGCATTTGTTTTTACTGTGTTGCCAAACAGGCCAGCCGTAGCAAGTGCCCGTAGAATCCGCCTATCGCTGAAGTCGCGAATTTCCTGCAAATGATACAGCACTGCAGGCATCACACCACTCGAACCGCAAGTAGGAGCGGTTACGATTTCCCCGCCTGCGGCGTTTTCTTCCGCCACGGCAAGAGCATACGCAAACACGAGACCTCGCGATTGCAATGAAGCTTTGTAGCCTTTGGCTTTGATGTAGTAGCTCGCCGCCTTACGATGCAGCCCAATCGGACCGGGAAGCACTCCTTCGTTGTCGAGTCCCCTTTTTACGGCGGCGCGCATCACGTCCCACACGCGCTGCAAATAATTCCAAATATCGTTGCCTTCGCATTCCTCCACATATTCCCAATAACTTTTTCCCGTTTTTTCGCACCACGCAAGAATTTCGGTGATGGTATTCATGGTGTAGATTTCCCGCTCCTGGTCAGGATCGAGACCCACGATTTTTTCTCCGTCGGAAAGTGCACCGCCGCCCACACTGTAAACCGTCCACGAATCTTCAACTTTTTCGTCTGTGCCTATTGCTTCGAACTTCATAGCGTTGGGATGGAACGGCAAAAATATTTGTGGTTGCCATTCGATGGTAGTCGGTGCTATAGGATTAAGAACGCCCATGATTGCCACATCCGTGAGGTGGCCTTTACCGGTAGCTGCGAGGCTTCCGTAAAGCGTTACTACGAATCGCGAAGCGTGAGGATTGCGTTCGAGGAAAAGTTGAGCTGCTTTTTTCGGCCCCATCGTGTGGCTGCTCGATGGCCCGTTCCCGATGCGATATAGTTGTTTGAGTGATTTCATTCGGTAGTCTCTTGATTTTCTTGTCAATAAGTCTCTCTGATATGGCGGATGATTATCGGAGTTTTTTCTGAAGCTTTGAGCTTGGGCGAAGTGATTTCGATAACACGTTTTTCGCCGGGCATCAAATCGATGAAGTTATCTGAGAATCGTGCACCGAGAACGGGAATTTCGATAAATACATCCTTAGCCAGCTTCGGACTTGTCAATGTAACCGTATATTTGCCGTCGGCATAGGCAATTTTCGAATTCACCTTCGTTTCGGGTAGATTTAGTTTGTTAGGCCAATAAAAGAAGTAATCTTTTGAAGAAACCATTTTCCCTTTCGCGTCGCTTAACCAGGCATGAATGACCGTATTTGCTTTGTCGGATTCCGAAATCAGTGAAGAAACATCGATGCTTTTGACGATTTGACTCGCGTTGGCTTTTGCATTCACCGTTTCTTTCATTTCCTTTATCACGCCTTTCGAAAAATCGATCACTTGAATGGTCAGTTTCAGGTTGTCGATATCGTTCAAATAGTCCGACATGGTATAATAATTCAGTTTGTTGTCAGTGAATTTCACGCCGAGAGCGAGTGGTGCAAACACATCACGCATGCGATAGTGCTGTGCTTTCCAGTTGTTGTAGTAATCGATGCTCGACCACGAAACCACAGGCCAATCGTCGTTGATTTGCCAGTACAAAGCTCCCATACAGGTTGGTCTGCCGCGACGATTGGCTTCCACAGCTTCTTCCATGCCGTTGCCCTGCATCACCAAACCCAGATAGACGAAATCTTCGAAGTTTTTAGGTTCGTGGAAATACATATCCATATATTGCTTGATAATGACATTACCGACGCCGCTTTTCTGATGAATTTTCATCACATCCGAATTGATATCGAAATCCTTTTCGGTAGCAAACGTGCGAATGGTTTTCATTTCGGGAAACGATTGAAAACCGAATTCGCTTGCGAATCGTGGAAGTCGGTCGGCCATCGCTTCGAAAGGCATTCGCCCGTGCCACAATCCCCAGTCGTGAACATCGCTCGATTTGAACGATTCTATTTTTCCCCAACTCGAATTGTATGGCGAACCGTGTATGTAGCTTCGTGTGCCGTCGTATTGCGACAACAGATCGGGAATCAAAGTTCTGAAGGTTTTGTCGTAACCTTTTTTCCACTGTTCCATAGTTTCAGGCGTATATTTTTTGTCCCAGCCCCAATAACGCAAGCCTTCTTCTATTTCGTTATTGCCGCACCAGAAGGCGAGAGAGGCATGATTACGCAATCGTTTCACGTTGTAAATCACTTCTTCGCTCACATTTTGCAGAAAAGCGTCGTCGGAGGGGTAGGGCGTACATCCGAAAATGAAGTCCTGCCAAATGAGAATTCCTTTTTCGTCCGCTAACCGATAAAAATAATCGTCTTCGTACGTTCCGCCTCCCCAAACGCGAACGAAATTCATGTTGGCCGATGTGATGTTGTCGAACAGTCGCTGATAGTAGGCCGTATCTTGCTGTGTGCGGAGAATTTCGCCGGGAATGTAATTGGCGCCTTTGGCAAACAAAGGAATATCGTTTACTTCGAAATAAAACGATTTTCCTATTTCGTCGTCTTTCTGAACCAGTTGCACCTTACGAAGCCCGATTCTCTCGGTTTTTTCTGCAATTGTCCGATTGCCGAGCGAAAGTTTTGCCCGGAAGTTATATAAATAGGGCTTGCCCCAATTAACTGGCATCCATCGTTTGGGATTATCGATTTGAAGCGGAATCGATACCACATTTTTACCCGGATTGAGTACAATGTCTTTTGAAATGGTTTTCTGTGATTCGTCTTTCAACCCGTATTCGATCACCACGCTTGCATTGACAGGTTGCGGCTCGACCGAATAAATTTCGATTTGATTATCGATGATCGCTTTCTCTTTTGTTACAGAAGTTTGTTTTACGAAAAAATCATCGATGCGGGCCTTATCGTAAAAAGTGAGTGTAACCGGTTTCCAAATACCCATCTGAACCAGTCGCATTCCCCAGTCCCAACCGAATTGGTAAGGAGCTTTCCGGCTGTAAACGCTAAGCTTGGGCGTACCGTGATCGTTATCGGCCGGATAGTCGAACCCGGCAGTAGCTGCTGCAGGCAGCATGCGGGTGATGGGCGAAAAAAATCGGATGTAAAGATTATTTTCCCCTTTCCGGAGGAGATGCTTTACCGAAATTTTGTGACCGACAAACATGTTTTGTGATTGCAAGATGCGCGATCCGTTGAGAAAAACATCGGCATGCGTGTCCAACCCTTCGAAAAACAAAAGGGCGTCATCGTGATTGAGCTGCTCGTCGGAGAGCGTAAATGATTTTTTGAAATCCCAATCTTCTTTTTCAGGCCATTGAACCTCATTTTCGTTTGTTCCGAAATAGGGATCGGGAAGTACTCCGTGGCGGATGAGATCGCGTTGGACAGAGCCGGGAACTTCGGCATCATACCATTGATTTTTGCCGGTTTGCGAAAATTGCCAGCCGTCATTCAGCTTCAGTGTTTCAACTTTGTTTTGACCAAAAAGCAGACAGGGCAAAAGGGCGATCCAAAGGAAAATAAACGATTTCTTCATGTTTACGAATGATATGTCGGTTTTTGAATATCTTCGGGAAAAAATTGGCGAATCTCCATAAAAAAAGCGAAATTCACATTTTATAAAATGTTCCCCCATAATTGTCTGCAAATATAGCCATAAGTTAAGAAATTGCAGCTCAAAAAAGAATAATAATGAACAACTTTCACCAACAGGATTTTGGGTTCATTTTTTCTAATAATGCGGGAAAAATTCTTATTTTTGCTTCTCGATATCGCTTTTTTGCGACATAAATTTGTTAAAATACAGAAATGGCCGAAAAAGGTACATCAACATTCAAACAGTCCTACAAACAGCTTTATTCGTTTCTTCGCAAGAAAATGAATAGAGCAGAGGTGACGAAGCTCAAAAACATTGTCAAAAAATCGGTGTTTTCAGCGTTAGAAAAATCCGAAGTTGATGCATTCGAAAAATTGTGGGCTGAAATTCGCACCGCGATAACGGCCGTTGAAGAGTTGAATGTGCGGCAACCCGAAGTTTGTGCCATCCTGCTATACCATCCTATTTTGCGAGGAGATTACTCGATGGAGGAGGCTGCAAAATCCTTTGGTGAAGAGACTTCCGTCATTTTGCGCGGGATCGAAAAAATAAACGAATTCGGCGATAAAAAAGCGGCAGTCGAATCAGAAAACTACATCAAGTTACTGCTTTCGATGGCAGAAGACATACGGGTGGTTTTCATCATCATCGCACAACACTTGCGGCAGATGCGCGAAGCCAAGAATTTGGACAATGCCGCGCGTTTGGCTCTTTCGGTGGAATCCACCTATCTGTATGCACCTCTGGCGCATCGAATGGGTTTGTATTCCATCAAATCGGAACTCGAAGACCTTTCGTTGAAATACACCGATCGGAAGACTTACGACTTTATCGCCCACAAACTCAATGAAACCAAGCGTTCACGCGATCGGTATATTCAGGAATTTATCGAGCCGTTAAAGTCCCGCCTCGATCAGACAGGATTGAAGTACGAGATAAAGGGGCGTACCAAATCGATACATTCCATCAACAACAAACTCAAGAAACAGCAGATTGAATTCGAAGGAATATACGACCTGTTTGCCATCCGCATTATTCTCGATGCTCCGCTCGAACAGGAAAAGGCGCAATGCTGGCAGGTTTATTCCATCGTTACCGATATGTATCAGCCCAATCCCAAACGATTGAAAGATTGGCTTTCCATCCCCAAAAGCAATGGATACGAGTCGTTGCATATTACCGTGCTGGGTCCCGAATCGAAATGGGTGGAGGTGCAAATTCGCACGCGCCGCATGGATGAAATTGCCGAACACGGCTTGGCTGCACATTGGAAATATAAGGGTGTGAAAGAGGAAAGCGAATTTGACGGGTGGCTCAATTCGTTGCGCGAGTCGCTTGAAGACAAGGATGTTGAGCTCAAGGAAAAATTGGTGGATTTTCGTCTTGATCTTTACGATGAGGAAATTTTCGTTTTCACGCCCAAAGGAGATCTTATTCGATTGCCCAAAGGTGCCACGGTGCTCGATTTTGCCTTTGCCATCCACTCCAAACTGGGCGCAAGTTGCGTTTCGGGCAACGTCAACGGCAAGAATGTCCCCATCAAATATGTTCTCAAAAGCGGCGATCAGGTTTCCATCAACACGTCCTCGCATCAGTCGCCCAAGCAGGATTGGCTCAACATTGTGGTAACCTCGAAAGCAAAGAGCAAGATTCGACAACTGCTGAAAGAGGAAGCCGCCAAACAGGCAGATTTGGCTAAAGAAATGCTTGCGCGCCGCATGAAAAACCGCAAAATAGAGATGGATGACGGCATTTTCATGCAGCTTATCAAAAAACTGAAATACAAAACAGCAACCGATTTTTATGCCGATATCGCTTCCGAAAAAATAGATGCCAATTGGGTTATCGATCGCTATGTGGAACTCGAAAATCGGGATGCGGCTTCTTATAACACTGTGAACACGGCGAGCGCCGAAAATTTTGTTCTCAATCCCGAACGAGTTTCGGATGAACAGGACGAACTCATCATCGATCAGAATCTCACCGGAATCGAATACAAACTGGCTAAATGTTGCAATCCGATTTTCGGAGACGAGATTTTTGGATTTGTTTCTTCCAACGGCATCAAAATACATCGCGTCAACTGTCCGAATGCCGAAAATATGTTTTCGCGGTTTGGCTATCGCATTGTTAAAGCCCGCTGGTCAGGGAAATCGAGTGGCACTTCCAATTATACCACTATTTTGAGGGTAATCGGAAACGATCAGATTAATATTGTGTCCAACCTTATGTCCATTATTTCGAAAGAGGCGGACGTGAAAATGCGTTCGATCAGCATCGATTCCAACGATGGACTGTTTCAGGGGAATATCTCTGTTTCATTGGCAAATACATCCATCCTCGAGCAACTTATCCGCAAACTGAGTGCCGTGAAAGGCGTAAAATCGGTCATTCGCCTCAATTGAGCTACTTTACTGTTTCTTTCGCCATTGCGTCTATTGTATCGATTTGTGGAAGCAAATCCTGAACATAATCGCGTTCGAAGTCTTTTGGGCGCAAAATCTCGCCGTCTGCAGCTACTAAATCAAGATCGATCACCACTTTACCCTTTGCTTTGTCTTCAGGTGTCCTTCCCATGCGCTTCTCCATCTCTTTCAACTGAACGTTAATCTCGTCTGTAGGTGCCGAATGATTTGCGACGGCAAGAACATTCACAAACGGGCGCTTGTAATGGTTTCCATAGGGCTTTGTCGTCAAAGCTTCCGTAAAAACAATTTCAGGAAACAGATTTTTGAGCATTTGTCGGGCTTTGGACAAGTTTGACCGAGCTCGAAAATTTGAACTGATGCTTATCAAATAGGAGTGCATATCAACGATTGAAACGACAAAGATACTTCAGATTTTTCATGAAATGTACCCCTGCTTTGAAAAATGCGCTGTCATTTTTGATGCTAAAGCTATTCGTTAAAAAGATTTCACTTCTGCAGTCGATAAAAATATCATTTGACGAAAAAATAGTATATCAGCGGGGGGTTGAGATATTATAAAAAATGTGACTCCGACCAAAAAAATGGAGGGCAAAAAATGATCAAAATCTATTCGAACCATGTATGGAGAAGATATGGAGCAGGTATGGAGCAAATACGAAGGAAATATTGAACGAAAAAGGCATGATTTTGGGGTCGGAAAATATTAATTTAACGATGGATGAATTTTCGATGTTTGTTGCCATACGATTCGACTCAATTGCTTAAACCTGACAAGTTTTCAAAACTTGTCAGGTTTTTGCTAACTTATAAAAATAAATACAAATATTTGCTTAATATCACATTCTTTTCAATTCGTAAATATATTCACTTCTATTTGCATTTAAATATAGTCGTTAAGTTGAAACGGCTGTTTTACATTTATTTTTACACTTTCTAACGCGACGAGTAGGTTTTGTGTCGTGAAATTGCTCACTTTCCATTTTGACGAGTGACCTTTTCAACATGAAAAAACGTACTCGTCAATTTGCGGAGTGACAATTTTAAGGTGAAAAAGGTTACTTTCCACGTTGAAGTACCACTTTTTACTACTTTCGTCGTTTACTACGTTAACAAATTATGGGGTATTTCGTCTTTCTGATAACTATTTTTAAGGTACAGTGGCTTGTTTACATGTGAAAAAGCCGTTCCTCGCGACAATGAGTGAGTTGTTTAACTGAACAAAGGTCGTTCCTCTTAACGTCGAATAACCTTTTTTAGATGACAATAGTCGTTCTTCATTTTGCGGAGTAAACAATTCGGACAAACAAAGGTCGTTCCGCGCAATGCGGAGTAGGCAAATCGTTAAAAAAAGGTCGTTCCACTTCCTGCGGAAGGGGTGTTTTACCGATAAAAACATGGGCCGCAAAGTGGAAAGTAGGTTTTGTCTCTGCACAAAAGCCGTTCCTCGTGATAACAAACGGTAATTTCGCGTGTGAAAATATCGTTCCTTTAACAGTCCGGCACCCTTTTGGAAGAGACATCAGTTGTTCCGAGATATGGAGACCACATCATGTGGCCGTGAAATGGTTGTTCGGCAAAATGACGAGTGGGGTTTTCTCTGTGGTGAATGACAGAATGCAGGAAAGTAAAAAGGAGATTCGGTTTTTGAGAATAGTGAGTCCTCTCCAAAAGCCCAAAAAGAAAGGAATGCCACCAAGACACCACGACACGAAGATTCACACAGTACTGTATTTCAATTTGGTAATCTTAGTGAAACTTAGAGACTTCGAGCCTTTGTGGCAAAAAAACTTTTCGGAGCAGACTCAATGGTGGGCTTTTGAATGAAATGCCGGTATACTTTTTAGCGAAAAAATACCTACGGTTACGATGAACAAATATGAATGTCCACCAAACATAATTTGTTTCCGAGCTGAAAAGTTGTTTAAATGTGTTTTAAATGCCGATTAAACAATATAAAAAATGCCTCCTGATTATGGACAAGAGGCAACCCAAATGTTTTCACAACGGAATAATCCTTATTGTGATTTGCTTTCAAATTATGCCCCAAATATAAATAAAAAATTGCATATTACAATTATTTATTTAAAAATAATTTTTAACTTTAAGGCGATAATTTTTAAACTGTGAAACATGAAAACCGTATTAGGCCTCGATTTAGGCACAAATTCCATTGGTTGGGCGTTGGTGAAAGAAGCCGAAAAAGGAAATGAAAAATCTGAGATTGTTAAACTTGGAGTGAGGGTAAATCCTTTGACTGTAGATGAATTGCAAAATTTTGAAAAAGGGAAAAGTATTACTACTAATGCTGATAGAACCTTAAAAAGAAGTATGCGTCGCAATTTACAACGCTATAAATTAAGGAGAGAAAACTTGATCGAGATTCTTAAGGAAAACAATTTCATCACAGATGAAGCCATTTTATCGGAGAATGGCAATTTCACTACTTTTGAAACATATCGATTAAGGGCAAAAGCAGCAACAGAAAAAATCACACTGGAGCAATTTGCCCGCATATTATTAATGATCAATAAGAAAAGGGGTTATAAAAGTAGCAGAAAAGCCAAAGGCAATGAAGATGGAACTTTAATTGATGGTATGGAAGTCGCTAAAATCCTGTACGAACAACATTTGACACCAGGTCAGTATTGTCTGCAACAACTTCAAAATGGGAAAAAGTATCTGCCGGATTTTTATCGTTCTGATTTACAGCAGGAATTTGACAGAATTTATGAAAAGCAAATGACTTTCTATCCGGAATTACTCACTAAAGAGCTTCAGACTGAACTTCGAGGGAAAAAACGTGATGCTGTGTGGGCTATCTGTTTGAAAGCATTTAAGGAAAAAGGAGTCGAACTAATTGGGACTAAACGTCAAGGAAGTGCGGCGGAGCAAAAAATCGAAAATTTTGTGTGGAGAGTAAAAGGATTAACTGAAAAGTTAGATTTGGAGCAATTGGTTGTTGTACTGCAACAAATTAACATTCAGATAAACAATTCGAGTGGATATTTGGGTTCAATAAGCGATCGAAGCAAAGAGCTTTTTTTTAATAAGATGACTAACCCTGATGGAACAGTCAGAGCTCAGACAGTTGGAGAATACCAAATGGCCATATTGGATAATAATCCTCATGCAAGTTTACGTAATATGGTTTTTTATCGACAGGATTATTTGGATGAATTTAATACGATTTGGGAGAAACAGGCAGCT
The DNA here is from genome assembly GCA_029975415.1 of Dysgonamonadaceae bacterium. Classification (GTDB taxonomy): domain Bacteria; phylum Bacteroidota; class Bacteroidia; order Bacteroidales; family Dysgonomonadaceae; genus Seramator. Next base: position 16,003 of record JARKPE010000129.1, read on the forward strand.
TTTCATAAGGAGCTAACGGAGGAATTGAAACGTGAAATTCGTGATGTAGTGATTTTTTATCAACGTCCTTTGAAAAGCCAGAAAAGTTTGATCAGTTTTTGTGAATTTGAAAGCAGTAAGGTTGAAATAACCATTGACGGCAGAAAGAAAATTAAAACGGTCGGTAGCAGAGTGATTCCACGTTCTTCCCCATTGTTTCAGGAATTTAAAATTTGGCAAGTTTTGAATAATGTCGAAGTATTTGGGAAAGGACGGAAAAACAAGAAACAAAAAGAAAACTCCCTTTTTAACGATAGGGAAGACCCTTTACAAAATGGGGGAAGAAGGGAATTATATCAGGAAGAAAAGGAACTGCTGGCTGCGGAGCTTTCAATAAAAAAAGAACTGAAAAAGGCAGATGTCTTAAAATTGTTGTTCGACAATGCGAGAGAACTGGATATGAATTTCAAATCCATTCAGGGGAATTTAACTCAAGCAACACTTTTCGAAGCCTACAAGCAAATCATTGAATTAAGCGGACACGAAATTGATATTGAAAATAAATCGGCCAAAGAGATTCTAAAATCTGTTGAAGAAATATTCAGGGCATTGGGTTTTAATTCAGATATTTTGTATTTCGATTCAAGCAAACCCTTGGATAAGCAGCCTATGTATAGGCTCTGGCATTTGTTGTACTCTTTTGAAGGAGATAATTCTAAAACAGGAAATGAAAATTTAATTAAAAAAATAACAGAATTTTACGGGTTTGATAAAGAATCTGCCAAGATTTTGGCGAAAGTGACTTTTCAGGATGATTATGGCAGTCTTTCTGCCAAAGCTATACGGAAAATTTTGCCTTACATGAAAGCAGGAAACAAATATGATGTTGCTTGTGAATATGCTGGTTATCGGCATTCGGCAAGTTCTTTGAACAAAGAAGAGATTAATGCAAAAAAATACAAAGATCACCTCGAAATTTTGCCGAAAAATTCATTACGTAATCCTGTTGTGGAGAAAATTCTCAATCAGATGATTAATGTTATCAATTCGATTATTGACACTTACGGAAAACCGGATGAAATACGCATTGAATTGGCTCGTGAATTGAAAAAGAACGCTAAGGAAAGAGAAGAATTGACTAAATCAATTGCAGAAACAACCAAATTGCATGAGCAATACAAAGAAATTTTATCCAAACCACCATTCAATCTTTCTTATATCAGCCACAATGATATTGTTCGTTATAAACTATATGAGGAATTGAAAGAAAATGGATATAAAACTTTGTATTCCAATACCTATATTTCTCCTTCAAAAGTATTCAGCGGAGATTTTGATATCGAGCATATTATTCCACAATCGCGACTTTTCGACGATTCTTTTTCGAATAAAACGTTGGAACTTAGAAGCATCAATATCGAAAAAGGGAATAGAACTGCTTACGATTTTATCAAGGACAAATATGGTGAATCCGGTGGAGAAAACAGTTTGGATAATTATCTAACCCGTATTGAAGATTTATACAAAAAAGGTATCCTTTCAAAAGCTAAATACAACAAATTAAAAATGCAGGATAAGGATATTCCGGAGGGGTTTATCAATCGTGATTTAGCTAATTCGCAATATATTGCCAAATATGCAAAAACGATGTTGGGTGAAATTGTGAAATTTGTGGTATCGACAACTGGCTCGGTAACCGACAGATTGCGTGAGGATTGGCAATTGGTGGACGTTATGAAAGAATTGAATTGGGAAAAATATAATAATCTTGGATTGACAGAAGAATTCACCAACGACGAAGGACAGCGAATCCGTAAAATTAAGGACTGGACGAAACGAAATGATCATCGGCATCACGCAATGGATGCGCTTACTGTTGCTTTTACCAAACGCCAATTTATTCAGTATCTCAACAACCTTAATGCTCGACGAATAGATGAGAGTCAAGGCATTTCAAATGCAGAAAAAGAAGAACAGGATAATTATGCCATTGGCGCCGAAGATGTTATTTTGAGTACCAGAGATGTACTAGGTGTAGAAAAGAAATATTTATACCGCGATAACAAAAACAAACTCCGTTTTATTCCTCCAATACCGCTTGACGAATTCAGGGCAGAAGCAAAACGTCATTTGGAAAATACGTTGATTTCCATAAAAGCCAAAAACAAAGTAACGACCAAAAATATCAATATTACAAAGAAAAAAGGCGGCGTCAATAAAAAAGAGCAATTGACGCCACGTGGGCAGTTGCACAACGAAACAGTTTACGGAAGCCATAAAGAATATGTGGTGAAAGAAGAAGCTGTAAATGCAAAATTCGACATCCAGAAAATTGCATCAGTTACCAAGCCTGATTATCGGGAAGCCTTAACCGAACGTTTACGACTGTTCAATAACGATCCTAAAAAAGCATTTACAGGGTCAAATGCCTTATCAAAAAAACCGATATGGTTGGATCAGCTTCATACCAAACGAGTTCCCGAAAAAGTTAAAACGGTAAGTTTCGAAACCGTCTATACTATTCGCAAGGAAATATCACCTGATTTAAAGGTGGACAAGGTTATTGATAAAAATGTCCGGCAAATTCTTGAAAATCGGTTGAAAGAGTTTGGCGGAAACGCCAAGCAGGCATTTTCCAATTTGGAAGAAAATCCCATTTGGCTCAACAAGGGGAAAGGCATTTCCATAAAACGAGTTACAATTTATGGTGTTAACAATGTCGAATCATTGCATGACAAACGGGATAAGGAGGGAAAGTTGATTTTAGATGAAAAAGGAAACAGACAACCGGTTGATTTTGTAAATACGGGTAATAACCATCACGTCGCAATCTATCGTGATGCAGAGGGTAATTTGCAGGAAAAAGTCGTATCGTTTTTTGAAGCCGTAAACAGACGCAACCTCGGTTTGCCAGTGATAGATAAAAATTATAATTCCGGTGAAGGATGGAAATTCCTCTTCAGTATGAAGCAAAATGAATATTTTGTTTTTCCAAACGAAAAAACCGGATTTAATCCCAACGAAATTGATCTGCTCGATCCGGATAACTATTCCTTGATCAGCCCGAACTTGTTTAGAGTTCAAAAGATATCTACTAAGAATTATCTATTTAATCATCATCTTGAGACTAAAGCCATTGATGGAGAAACACTCAAACATAAAAAAGAGCTTAGTGGAATTACCTATTATTTTATTCAAACACCTTCAAAACTGCAAGGAATTATCAAAGTTCGAGTAAATCATTTAGGTCAAATCGTTTCGGTGGGAGAATATTAATTCATAAAAAACAAACTTATGCCCAAATCAGCTTTAAAGAAAGAATTGCTCAAACTCACCAAAGAGCAATTGATAGAGCAAATCCTCGATCTATATGAAAAGAATAAATCGATAAAAGAGTTTTATGATTTTTATCTTAATCCACACAATGAAAAAGAGTTGGTGGAGAAGTACAAAAAGATTGTTCGTAAAGAGTTCAATGTCGAAAGACCCGAGCGTGGCGGTGAGAAATTCTCTGTAGCAAAAAAAGCGATTTCAGAATTTAAAAGCTTGCAGCCCTCGCCCGAAGCTTTGGCAGATGTGATGTTGTATTTACCCGAAAGTGCTTGCGAACTGACGTATTGTTACGGAGATTATTCCGAACAATTTTACGATTCGACCTACAACAACTACAAGGCAGCGTTAGAGTTTATCGCAAGAAACGATCTGCTGGATGAGTTCAAACTGCGTGCCCAGCAATGCATGAAATGGGCATCGGTATGTGGATACGGTTTTGCAAATGATATTGCCGATATTTATTACGAATTTTATCAAGATTAAAATGATTCTGAGTGTATGATCAAGCGCACACTCTATTTTGGCAATCCGGCATATCTCTCGTTGAGAAAGGAACAATTGGTTATTCAATTGCCTGAAGTGGTCAAAAATGAGGATTTGCCCGAAAAAATGAAACAGGAATCGATTGTTACCATTCCCATCGAAGACATTGGAGTAGTGATTCTCGACCACAAACAGATTACCATTACGCAAGGTCTGATGGAGAAACTACTGGAGAACAATTGTGCGCTCATTACATGCGACAGCACTCGAATGCCCGTCGGGCTAATGTTACCTTTGGCAGGAAACGCCACACAAACTGAACGATTCAAGGCACAACTCGATGCTTCTGTCCCATTGAAAAAACAGCTATGGCAACAAACCGTTCAAGCTAAAATCGAAAATCAGGCTTTCGTACTCGATAAAATGGCCGGAGTAGTCGTTAAGAATATGAACGCTTGGGCAGCCGATGTCAAAAGTGGCGATCCAGACAATTACGAAGCCCGTGGAGCGGTGTATTATTGGGCAAATTTATTTCCCGGTATCAAAGGTTTTTCGAGAAATAGAGAGGGCATTCCTCCCAATAATCTGTTGAATTATGGTTATGCCATTTTGCGTGCAGTGGTTGCCCGGTCGCTTGTAGCAAGTGGATTGCTTCCGACGCTGGGCATTCATCATCGCAACAAATATAATGCTTATTGCCTTGCCGACGATGTGATGGAGCCTTACCGGCCATTTGTCGATCGATTGGTTTTTGAAATCGTTTCCGAAAATCAAAATATCGATGAAATAACACAGCCCCTTAAGACCCGATTATTGGGAATTCCGGTACTCGATGTAATGATTAACGGACAGCGCAGTCCGTTGATGGTGGCAGTGGGGCAGACCACCGCGTCGCTCTATCAATGTTTTTCGGGAGAGGTTAGAAAAATAAAATATCCGACTTTTGAATGAATTTATTTTCATATAATTTCAGTAGATGGAACGATTTAGCGAATACAGAATTATGTGGGTATTGGTTTTTTTCGACTTGCCGACCGAAACAAAGAAAGATCGGAAAATATATACTAATTTCAGGGATAAACTGATTAAAGATGGATTTACCATGTTTCAATTTTCCATCTATCTGCGCCATTGTGCCAGTGCTGAAAATGCACAGGTTCATATCCAACGGGTGAAAAAGAATTTACCACCCAAAGGGAATATCGGTATTTTGTGCATCACCGATAAACAGTTTGGGAATATGGACCTGTTTTATGGCAAAGAAGAGAAAAAAGTAACTACTCCTTATCAACAATTGGAATTATTTTGAGTGTCTGAGGTTTCCTCATCGGGCCACTCTCAACTAAATACAAACAAAAAATCCCGCTCAAAACGGGATTTTTTGTTTTCTGACCAACATTTTTTATTTTCTGATTTTTCCTGTAAGTCTTTGATATTTTGCAAATAATACACATCCAGTTGTATCAGAAAGCCAAATATATAAATTTTGAAAGCAAATCACAACCTTCGAGAGTTTCTTTCCAGATTTGGGATCGTTGTATCAGAAAGCCAAAGATATAAATTTTGAAAGCAAATCACAACGTTCCAGGTCGTTGAATATAGAGTTCGTAAGTTGTATCAGAAAGCCAAAGATATAAATTTTGAAAGCAAATCACAACGGAATTGGTTGGAGGTTATCATTACTTGAGTTGTATCAGAAAGCCAAAGATATAAATTTTGAAAGCAAATCACAACAGATAAGCATCTATGTACAAGCTTCCTGAAGTTGTATCAGAAAGCCAAAGATATAAATTTTGAAAGCAAATCACAACACGTACATACAGATGCTGTTCTCCTGGATAGTTGTATCAGAAAGCCAAAGATATAAATTTTGAAAGCAAATCACAACAACAGGCTCGATAAGTCTTCGTCGAAAACGGTTGTATCAGAAAGCCAAAGATATAAATTTTGAAAGCAAATCACAACAAAAAAATGGATTGATGATCAAGGTAATTGTTGTATCAGAAAGCCAAAGATATAAATTTTGAAAGCAAATCACAACTCATCGGTACTCGGCAATTCGACGTTATAGTTGTATCAGAAAGCCAAAGATATAAATTTTGAAAGCAAATCA
>JARKPE010000001.1 GCA_029975415.1 Dysgonamonadaceae bacterium
CCGAAGACGCTCATCTTCGCGAAATGATTGCCGGCGTTATTCATCGTCAGGCTCAGTGCATTCTCATCGACCCGTATGCCAATGCATTCAATCACGATCCCAAGCCCGACGGCGAATGGATGAAGGATTATACGAAGATGAATCCGATGCTTCACGAACGGAAATGGGAAATCGATTCGTTGTGTTATCCCGTTCGTCTCTCATATAATTATTGGAAAACAACCAACAATACTTCCGTTTTCGATGATGATTGGAAAAATGCGATGCATTCCGTTTTGAAAACTTTCAGGGAGCAACAGCGAAAAAACGATTTAGGACCTTATTCATTTCGTCGTGTAACCGATCGCCAGTTGGACACAGTATGCAACGATGGTTTTGGCAATCCTGTAAATCCTGTCGGTTTGATCGTTTCTTCATTCCGTCCTTCCGATGATGCCACGACGTTCGGTTTTTTAGTACCGTCCAATTTCTTTGCCGTTATTTCGCTTCGACAAATTGCCGAAATATCTGATAAGGTTACGAATGAAAAGAATTTTGCCGCAGAATGTCGCTCTTTGGCGAATGAGGTTGAGGAAGCTTTACACAAATATGCAGTTTACACCCATCCTAAGTATGGTAAAATCTATGCTTTCGAAGTTGATGGTTTTGGCAATCAATATATTATGGATGATGCTAATGTCCCGAGTTTGTTGGGACTTCCTTATCTCGGTGCCCTTGAAAAAAGTGATCCTATTTATCAAAATACGCGCAAATTTGTATGGAGCAAAGATAATCCCTATTTTTTCGAAGGGAAAGCCGGATATGGCATTGGTGGCCCTCATATCGGTTATGATATGATTTGGCCGATGAGCATTATCATGCATGCCCTGACGAGTAGCAATGATGTAGAAATCAGACAGGACTTGCGTATGTTGCGTGACACGGATGGCGATACCGGATTTATGCACGAATCGTTTCATAAGGACGATCCATCTCATTTCACCCGAAAATGGTTTGCATGGGCTAATACATTGTTTGGCGAACTGATTGTGAAGTTGGATAAAGAAAATAAATTGAATCTATTAAACAGCTGAAAAATGAAAAAATTTGTATCGACAATCGTTTTGATATTTTTGTTCTGTTCGGTTTCCATAATTGCGCAAAAAAGATATGATCCTGTGGATTATGTGAGTATTCTGGTAGGAACCCAATCGGAATTTGCTATTTCCAACGGAAATACTTATCCGGCCGTGGCTCGGCCATGGGGTATGAATTTTTGGACGCCACAAACACGAAAAATGGGAGATGGTTGGCAATATGTTTATACGGATGGTAAAATCAACGGATTCAAGCAAACCCATCAGCCAAGTCCATGGATCAACGATTATGGTCAGTTTGCCATCATGCCTCTCACGGGAAAGCCAGAATTCGATCAACAAAAGCGTGCAAGTTGGTTTTCACATAAAGCCGAAAAAGCAACGCCGTATTACTATAGCGTATACTTGGCCGATTACGACGTAACAACCGAAATAACGCCGACTGATCGTGCTGCTATTTTTCGCTTTACTTTTCCTGAGACAAAAGATGTCTTTGTGGTGATCGATGCTTTCGATAAAGGTTCTTCTGTTGAGATTATACCTTCAAAAAATGCAGTTATCGGTTTTACGACCCGCAACAGTGGCGGAGTTCCCGAGAATTTCAAAAATTATTTTGTAATAGTTTTCGATAAACCTTTTCAATATAGACAAATTGTTGATGGTGGTAAATTTGTAGAAAATGTTTTGAAGATTGATGCTGATCATGCCGGAGCAATTGTGGGATTCAACACGAAGCGAGGAGAAAAAATTACGGCTAAGGTTGCTTCGTCGTTTATCAGCTACGATCAGGCTTGGCAAAATTTGAAAGAAGTTTCGTCGAAAGATTTTGAAACCATCATGGCCGATGGTCGAAAAGCATGGAACGATGTGTTGGGGAAAATCGAAATAGAAGGTGGAACCCTTGATCAACAACGCACCTTTTATTCCACTCTTTACCGATCTACTCTTTTCCCCCGCAAATTATACGAAATCGATGCGAATGGGAAGGTCGTTCATTACAGCCCATATAATGGAGAGGTTTTGCCCGGATATATGTACACCGATACCGGTTTTTGGGATACTTTCAGAGCTCTGTTCCCATTGCTCAATCTCGTTTATCCGTCGATAAATAAAGAAATACAGGAAGGATTAATAAATACATATAAAGAAAGCGGATTCCTCCCCGAATGGGCAAGTCCGGGACATCGTGGGTGCATGGTTGGCAATAATTCTGCATCCATTGTTGCCGATGCCTACCTGAAAGGGATACGAGGTTATGATATCGAAAAGCTATACGAAGCGGTAGTCTTTGGGGCTAACCATGTTCATCCCACTGTATCGTCAACCGGTAGATTGGGATACGAATATTACAACAAATTGGGATATGTCCCTTACAATGTCGGCATTAACGAAAGTGCTGCGCGGACACTCGAATATGCTTATGACGATTGGACGATTTATCGTTTGGCTAAAGCGCTAAAACGTCCGCAAAGCGAGATAGATCTTTATGCCAAGCGTTGTCAGAATTATCGAAATCTTTATTCGTCGGAATACAAACTTATGCGGGGTAGAAACGAAGATGGAACGTTTCAATCGCCTTTCAGCCCGTTTAAATGGGGCGATGCTTTTACCGAAGGCAATAGTTGGCATTATACGTGGTCGGTTTTTCATGATCCTCAGGGATTGATCGATTTGATGGGAGGAGATAAAGTTTTTGTCAATATGCTCGATTCGGTATTTAAAATGCCTCCTGTTTTCGATGACAGCTATTACGGCGGCGTTATTCACGAAATTCGTGAAATGCAGATCATGAATATGGGGCAATATGCTCATGGTAATCAACCTATTCAACACATGATTTATCTTTACAACTATGCCGGTGAGCCTTGGAAAGCTCAATATTGGGTTCGTGAAGTGATGGATAAGCTCTATAACCCCCATCCCGATGGCTATTGCGGCGATGAGGACAATGGACAAACTTCTGCATGGTACGTATTTTCAGCGTTGGGATTCTATCCGGTTTGTCCGGGTAGTAATGAATATGTGATCGGATCTCCTTTATTTAATAAGATGACTGTGAAGCTCGAGAATGGGAATACTATTCGGATAAATGCGCTCAATAACGATTCTTCGAAGCGATATATCAAGGAATTGCGTTTGAATGGCAGATCTTATTCTAAGAATTATTTCGCACATGAAGATTTGTTGCGTGGTGCAACGATAGATATTACAATGTCGGAAACTCCAAACACGACACGCGGCATACAAAAAACAGACGCACCTTATTCTTTTTCTTTGAACGAGAGATAGAAAACAGCAAGAAATCTAAATACTCAAAACAGGCTGCTTCATTCCAACTTTTGAAGCAGCCTGTTTTGCATTTGAATCAGTTATTGTTTCAATCAAAAATAATTGATAATGAGATAATAGCATTCCGAACCGTCGGGACAAGTTTCAAATTCGATTTTGTCTTCTCGAGCCAACCATCCGATTGCCATCAACACCTCCCTTTCCGATAATCCGGAATCTTCCATCAATTTTTTGCAGTTCCATTTTTGGCCGTTATTCAACAGATTCCAAATAATGCCGGCGTTTGTTCCGATTGTTTTCTTGTCCATAATTTTATCTTTTAGGTGTGAGAGGATGCTTTCTCACTTCTTTTCTTATGATTTATTTCTTCTATAAATAAAACATTTCGAAATGACCTATTGTTCATATTTGGGGACTGAAAGTCAAAAAGTATTCAACTATTAAAATAATTCCACAAAGATCCATTTTGGATCTTTGTGGAATTTAGAAAAGCATTATTTATCGCGT
>JARKPE010000008.1 GCA_029975415.1 Dysgonamonadaceae bacterium
CGATTTCGGACCACAAGTAATGGTACGTCGCGATTATATTTTCGACAACATTCGCCGCGTATTTCGCTTGTATGGCTATCAGCCGCTCGAAACCCCCGCCATGGAACAGTTGAGCACCCTTCTGGGAAAATATGGTGAAGAAGGAGATAAACTTCTTTTTCGCGTTTTAAACTCCGGAGATTTTATTGCCGGATATCAAGGTGCAAATAATGAGCAGATTACATCGGCAGATTTGGTGTCGTACATCAGCGAAAAAGGCCTTCGGTACGATCTCACCGTACCTTTTGCGCGCTTTGTGGTGCAATACCGCAACGACATTACTTTCCCTTTCAAACGTTATCAGATACAGCCGGTATGGCGGGCCGACCGGCCACAAAAAGGGCGCTACCGCGAGTTTTACCAGTGCGATGTGGACGTGATAGGAAGCGATTCGATGCTCAACGAAGCAGAATTGGTTCAGATTGTGAATGATGTGTTTGAGAGGCTTAAAATCAGAGCCGTAATCAAAATCAACAACCGCAAAATATTGGCAGGAATTGCAAAATATATAGGCTATGAAGGCAGCCTGACCGATATTACCATTGCCATTGACAAACTCGACAAAATTGGCATTAACAATGTGAACAAAGAATTGGCCGAACGCGGACTGCCAGCTGAGGCCATCCAAAAGCTCCAGCCTGTGCTGTTCATGGATGGCGATAGTCGTGCCAAAGTGAGCAAACTCGAAGCCTTCATAGGCACTGACGAAACAGGAAAAAAAGGAATTGATGAAGTGAAAACCCTTTTTTCCTATCTTGAACAGTTGTCGCTCCAAATGCCTTACGAACTTGATCTGACACTTGCCCGTGGTTTGAACTACGATACCGGAGCAATTTTCGAAGTGAAAGCGCTTGATGCTCAAATTGGAAGTATCTGTGGCGGCGGTCGTTACGATGACTTAACAGGTATTTTCGGGCTGCCTGGTGTCTCGGGCGTGGGGATCAGCTTTGGTGCCGACCGCATCTACGATGTGATGACAGAGCTTGCGCTTTTCCCTGATCAAGCTGCCGAAACAACACAGGTTCTCTTTGTTAATTTCGGGTCTGAAGAAGAAAAATATTGTCTTCCTTTAGCTGACAGATTACGCCAAAATGAGATTAGCACCGAGATTTACCCCGAATCGGATAAGCTGAAAAAACAATTGAAATATGCCGACCAGAAAGGTATCCCCTTTGTAGTGATTGCTGGTGAAAGCGAAATGCAAAATCGAAAAGTCACTTTGAAAAACATGCGCACCGGCGAACAATTCGTCTTGGATATCGAAAATCTGGTTCCCCAACTTCAGCAACTTTTTTAAAAAATTTCGTCTATGCAATGGATGATTTGTTTCCTGATTAAAGTCAACCGGAAAGCCTTGTTTAATTGAGCTCCCACTTCCCCAAACTTGCTTTTGGTAAAACGACCAAGAAAAACATTGACTTAATCACTTACATATCAATCGTTTATTTTAGTAATTTCATGA
>JARKPE010000014.1 GCA_029975415.1 Dysgonamonadaceae bacterium
GGTGTCTGTGTTACAAAGCCAAAGGGAATCGCAGGATCGAAGTAAATCATAACCTGAACAGACATAAACAGAAAGTCAGGGAATTGCTTACCTCACCCGAGGGTCTTTTTCACCGGAGCCAACGACCAATAGAACCTGAAGCGGTGTTCGGACAAACCAAATATGATAAAGCCTATAATCGATTCCGTCATTTTGGACAGGAAAAAGTAGAAGCCGACTTCGCTCTCTTTGCCACAGCATTCAACATCGGAAAATTATGGCGTAAAATGAGCAAACGAAAAGGAAAAGAGCAGGAAAATCAAAAAATCGACATAAAATGGTTGATAAATACCTTTATATTTAGCGTCATGTTTCGCTCATTCCAAAAAATTAAAAACAGAATTACTTCAAATCAAAATTTAGCCCTTGATTTAGCTGCTTAATCTAAAAAAAGAAAGTGCCCTTTTGAGACACTCTTTTTTAGTATGTATTTTGTTGCCGATTATTTTAAAATTTCGAGTTTCCTAAACACCTTTTCTATTCGATCGATTGCAAAATCAATTTGATCTTTAGTGTGTGTGGCCATGAGTGAAAATCGGATGAGTGTGTCGCCGGGCGCAACGGCAGGAGCTACTACGGGATTAACGAAAACGCCTTCATCGAACAGCAGTTTGGTAACAAGAAACGTCTTATCGTTGTCTCTAACGTAAAGAGGCATAATGGGCGATTGGGTTGGTCCCAACTCAAAACCTTTTTCTTCGAAAAGCTTAATGGTGTAATTTGTAAGTTCCCACAACCGCTGAACACGCTCGGGCTCCGATTTCAAAATATCAAGAGCGGCTGATGCAGCTGCAGTGGCAGACGGTGTGATACTGGCACTAAAAATGTTGGTGCGGGCATTATGTCTCAGATAATTTATCGTCGGATAATCGCCGGCCACAAATCCTCCGATGGAAGCAAGTGATTTGCTGAATGTTCCCATAATAAGATCTACGTCATCCAACAATCCAAAATGATCGCAAACACCCTTGCCACTATATTTTCGTCCCAACACTCCTAAGCCATGAGCCTCGTCCACCATAATGTTGGCGTTGTATTTCTTTGCCAGCTCTACGATCCCGGGCAAATCCGTCAAATCACCCTCCATACTGAAAACTCCGTCCACTACAATCAGTTTCACGTTTTTGGCATCACATCGCTTGAGTTGTTTTTCCAACGAAATCATATCGTTGTGACGAAACTTATATTTGGTGGAAAAAGAGGTCCTCAACCCTTCGATAATCGAAGCATGGTCACGTTCGTCCCAGATAATGTAATCTTCGCGTCCCGTCACACAACCGATGACTCCCTCATTCACACTAAATCCGGTAGAAAATACCACCGCCTCATCTTTATTCACAAAATTGGCCAGCTTTCGCTCCAACTCGAGATGAATGTCCAATGTTCCGTTCAAAAAGCGTGATCCGGCCATTCCCGTCCCATATTTTTTGGTAGCAGCAATCGCAGCTTCTTTAACCTTTGGATGATTCGTTAATCCAAGGTAGGCATTCGAACCGAACATCAATACTTTTTTTCCATTAATGATAACCTCGGTATCCTGATCGCTTTCGATTGCCCTGAAATACGGATAAATTCCTGCAGCTTTAGCTCTTTGTGGAGCATCATATTTCGACATTTTATCTCGTAACAGATTCATTCTATTATTTTTAGATGTGTTCATCAACTTTCCGCAAAAAGTTTATCTGTCGTCCTTATTTTTTTTGAGAAGCATTCTCGAATAAGTAGCGTGCAAAGATAGTAATAAATTTAAATTATTTCGTCATATTGTTTTGATTTGGTTTGGTCATTTTACCGTATGTTGCTATATAGAAACAAATTGTATAAAATTTTCTCCTATTTTTTCATTTTTCTTGTAGTTTTTCGAGAAGAAATAAAAACCATTTTGTATAAAAAGGTGTTTAGTATGAAATTAACCATTTTAAAAAGTAAGACAACATGTTAAGCAAAAAATTAGAATCTGCTATCAACGAACAAATTAATGCCGAAATCTGGTCAGCGTATCTTTATTTATCAATGTCGGCACATTTCGGCGCCGAAGGACTGCCGGGAATATCGAACTGGTTTAAAGTCCAATTTCAGGAAGAAATGGACCACGCACTCAAATTTATGGACTATATGATCGCAAAGGGAAATCGAGTTGAATTATCGTCGATTGACAAGGTGGATACTTCATGGAATTCTATTTTGGCGGCTTTCGAGGATACCCTCCAACACGAAAAAGTTGTAACTTCGCGCATCAATAATCTGGTAGCAATGGCTCGCGACGAAAAAGACTTTGCTACGGAAAATATGCTTCAATGGTTTGTCAACGAGCAAGTTGAAGAGGAAGAGGTAGCAAAGGCATTGATCGACAGCCTCAAACTTATCGGAGACAACGGATTTGGCATCTATACTTTCGATAAAGAGCTGGCTAAACGAACCTACAATCCGCTTAAATCATCCGCGAGTAACGAATAGAACATCTGGATTCAAGGAAAAAGATGAAAATTCTCTCTCATCTTTTTTCTTGTTTTTGGAACGATTTTGTCAAGATCTGTTCGGTCGCATTGAAAAGATTCCGGCATACCAATGAAGGCAAGTTAATACGATCAAAATAAACAACGTACTTTCATGAAAATCAAAAATCTGAGTGCTCTTTTCATATCTGTTTTTCTGGCATTCTCGTGCACCGATGCCTCGAACGATAACTACAAATCGCTTCTATGGAAAATTTCAGGGAACGGTCTCGAAAATCCTTCTTATCTCTTTGGCACACACCACTTGGTTCCAATCTCTTTTCTCGACAGCATTCCAAGTATTCTCGAAATATTTGAGCAAACCGAACAAACAATCGGTGAACTCGATTTGAGCAATTTGGGCGAAATGCAGATGAGATTGCTCTCCGAATCTTTTCTCCCCGAAGATGTCACGTATGATTCACTCCTTAACAATGAAGATAGACAATTACTCGACAGTGCTTTGCGAAACACTCTTGGCGATGGCATCGATGTTTTCGGTCAACTAAAGCCGTCAATACTACAAAATTTGATCTCAATAGCTCAATTTCAAAAAAAATACCCATCGCTGTCCATCGACGTGGGACTCGACGAATATTTTCAACAAGAAGCCGACAAGCGTTTCAGACCGGTTATCGGATTAGAAACAGTTGAAGATCAGATTTATGTTTTACTGAACTCGCAAACACTCGAAAGACAGACAGAATTGTTGATGTGTGCCGTGAAAAATCCCGATCTCACAACAAAATTAATAGAGGAGCTTCAGATCGCATACTACAACCAGGATTTGGATAAAATTCAAAAATTATATGAAGTAGATCTTCCTGACGATCCTTGCCCTTCTACTCAAGAAGAAAAAGATATTATCGGCAAAAATCGTAACGAAAAATGGCTTAAAAAACTGCCTCAACTGATGGAGCAGAAATCATCTTTCATAGCCGTAGGATGTGCTCATCTTCCGGGTAAACATGGCTTGATTGAAGGTCTCCGCCGCTTAGGTTATAAGGTTGAACCCATGAAATAATTATGCGTTCATCTTTGCCTTCTTTCCATTAAAACAACATTCTCTACGTGATGCGTATGGGGGAACATATCTACGGGCTGAACTCGTGTCACCCTGTATTTTTCGTCGAGCAAATTCAAGTCTCGAGCTTGAGTTGCCGGATTGCAGCTGACATAGACAATACGATCGGGTTCTGCAAAGAGAATGGTTTCGACCACATCCCCGTGCATTCCGACACGGGGTGGATCCGTTATTAATACATCCGGACGGCCGTAGTGATTGATAAAATCTACATCGAGGATATCTTTCATATCTCCCGCAAAAAAAAGAGTATTATGAATGCCATTGATTTTGGAATTTTCTTTAGCATCTTCAATAGCCTCCTCCACAAATTCGATTCCAATGACTTTTTCGGCATCTCGAGCGACAAAATTGGCAATCGTTCCGGTACCCGTATAAAGATCATACACTAACTCTTTGCCTGTTAGTTGGGCAAATTCGCGGGCTACCTTATACAAATTGTATGCCTGTTCGCTATTGGTCTGATAAAACGATTTGGGCCCAACTTTGAATTTTAAACCTTCCATTTCTTCATAAATAAAATCGCGTCCGGCCCAAGTGATAATCTCCTGATCGGTAATTGTATCGTTGGCTTTGCTATTAATTACATAAAGAAGTGCCGTAATTTGAGGAAATTCTTCGGAAAGGAAGTTCAATAGGTGCTCGCGCTTTTCGCGATCATCCTCAAAAAAAACCACTACAACCATAATTTCTCCGGTCGAAGAGGTTCGAATGATTAGTGTTCTCATCAATCCCGACTGATTCCGAAGGTCAAAAAATAAATATCCGTTTTGCAGACAAAACGTTTTTACGGCATTTCGAATGCGATTCGAAATATCGTCTTGCAACCAGCATGTGTGTATATCGAGCACTTTATCAAACATCCCCGGAATATGAAATCCTAATCCGTTCATCTGCACCGGATCATCTTTCGTTCCTATTTCCTGTTCCGTCAGCCATCGTTTATTCGAAAATGTAAATTCGAGTTTGTTTCGGTAAAACATTGTTTTGGGTGCACCCATGATTTTAGAAATTTCGGGCAACATCACTTTCCCGATGCGAGCCAGATTATCTTCTACTTGCCGTTGCTTGTATTTCAGTTGTTCTTCATAAGGCAGGATCTGCCACTTGCAACCGCCACACAATCCGAAATGTTCACAAAATGCATTCTCTCGCTTATCCGAATGCGAACGAAAAGATACAACCCTGCCTTCGGCATAACTTTGCTTTTTCCGTGTGAGCTGAATATCAACCACATCTCCCGGAACGGCATAGGGAACAAACACCGCCATTCCATTTACTTTGGCTAAAGCCTTTCCTTCAGCTGCAATATCGGTTATTGTAACCGATTCCAATACGGGTAATTGTTTTTTATTTCGCGCCATGTTTCATTCTCTTCGGATTGTTCACTTTATAAAAAGTGTGCAAAATTACAAAGAATAAATTCGTCAATGTGCATAGTTGACAAAAAATAAGTGGCAGCTATTAAGGCTGACGAAATAGTTTCATTACAAAACAAACAAAATGTCAAAAAACACAGGAATAAAATCATTTATATGATGCCCGAAACTTAGAAAAATAATATTTTTGGATTTCCTCCAACTTGACATGTTGAAGATTAATGGATTCATAATCTGTGAGCATGAACAAACTAAAAAAATTTTGAATCTCAAATTTTTGAATATAAATTTTTGAATATATCTTTTGAATTATACCTCTATGAAATTTTTTCGAATATTCCCGATTTTTATTGTGACGGTTCTTCCTGCTTTCACTGTCGAATCGGCCATCAACAGGTACAACTTGGTAACCAGAAATCATCCTCACCTGACTGACTTAGATACCTTAGGCTCTTTGTCGGTTGGAAATGGTGAATTTGCATTTACGGTTGATATTACCGGTTTGCAAACTTTTCCCCAACAGTACAAAAACGGAATTCCATTGGGGACTCAATCTCAGTGGGGATGGCATAGTTTCTCCAACGAAATGGGCTATAAACATTCCGAAACTTTAAAAAATTACGATTTCGGACGAGAACGGAAAGAACCTTATTCCGTTCAATTTCCCGAAAAAGGTCGTCAACAGGATGCTTCCAATTGGTATAGGGCAAATCCTCATCGTCTTCATTTGGGCATTTTAGGATTGGAATTAGGTGACGCTCAATTAAAAGATATTCAACACATCCACCAATACCTTGATATGTGGAGCGGGACGATAAAAAGTAATTTCGATATCGGAGATAATCATTATGAAGTTACGACGGCATCTCATCCAAAACTCGATATGATTGCTACAACCATATTTTCTACGAGGGATAATCCTGCTGTCAAATTGCATTTCCCTTACCCTACGGGCAATCATACCGATGATGGATGCAATTGGAATGTCAATGAAAAACATTCTTCCGCCGTTGTGCGACAAACGGAGCGCAGCCTCGTAATCAAACGAATGTTCGACAACACTGTCTATTATGTTACGGTTTCTTGGGAAAATGATGCCAAATGGGTTCAAAAGGAGAGAAATTATTTCGTTATTCAATCGCAAGGACATTCTCTCGAGCTGACATGCCGCTTTTCGATGGAGATGCCAATCGATAATAATCCCTCGGCCGAAAAGACATTCAAAGCTTCTTCGGCATATTGGAAAAAATTTTGGAGAAACGGTGCAGCGGTGGATTTCTCACAATGTACCGATCCGAGGGCAAAAGAACTGGAACGTCGAGTGATATTGAGTCAGTATTTGCTTGCCATTCAATGTGCCGGTTCGACTCCTCCACAGGAAACCGGCTTGACTTATAATTCATGGTTCGGTAAATTCCATCTTGAAATGATATGGTGGCATCAAGCTCATTTCGCCCTCTGGAATCGTCCGGAGATGCTTGAGAGAACACTCGAATGGTATCGAACAGTTGAACCTGTTGCCAAACAAATTGCCGAAAGACAAGGGTTTGACGGTGTGCGTTGGATGAAGATGACAGATCCAAGTGGAACAGAAGCTCCTTCGAGTGTCGGAAGTTTCCTGATATGGCAACAGCCACATATTATTTATTTAGCTGAACTCCTTTACAGATCGAATCATAATCCCGATATCATTAAAAAGTATTATCAGCTGGTTCAGGAAACAGCTGCATTCATGTATTCTTTTGCCATGTTTGACAAAGAGAAAAATCGATTTATCCTAAAAGGATACATTCCGGCTCAGGAAACCTTAAAAGCAGACGAAACTGTCAATTCGCCATTCGAATTATCTTATTGGCATTTTGCCATGCAAATAGCGCAATCGTGGAGAGAGCGCATGAACGAAAGACGACTGAAGGAATGGGATGATTTGATAAATAAACTTTCACCGTTGGCGTATAACGATGATCATTTGTATTTGGCGGCAGAATCGGCACCTGACACATATAAAAACATTCGGTTTACATCCGATCATATGGCCGTGTTGGGAGCTCTTGGTGTTTTGCCGAAAAATGAATTGATAAACGAAAAATATATGAAAAATACGCTGAATTGGATTTGGGATAATTGGAATTGGGATGAAACTTGGGGATGGGATTATCCTATGACAGCTATGAACGCTACGCGACTTGGCGAACCGGAAAAAGCGGTAAACGCTCTTTTGATGAATAAAAGGACGAACATTTATTTGGTTAATGGACACAATTATCAGGATGCTCGTTTGCGGATTTATCTTCCGGGCAATGGCGGATTGTTGACAGCCATTGCTTTGATGTGTGCCGGGTGGGATGGTTGCACTGTGGATAATCCGGGTTTCCCGACAGATGGTCGATGGAATGTAAAATGGGAAGGATTGAAAAGAATGCCATAAAAACCGGAAAATTATGAAATATCGGT
The DNA here is from genome assembly GCA_029975415.1 of Dysgonamonadaceae bacterium. Taxonomy (GTDB): domain Bacteria; phylum Bacteroidota; class Bacteroidia; order Bacteroidales; family Dysgonomonadaceae; genus Seramator. The sequence goes on from JARKPE010000014.1 coordinate 7,452, forward strand.
ATATAACAATCATAACATTATCCTTTTGTTTATTGATCAACACATCGGTTGGAGGTCAAACCGTAAAATCGTTGAACGAAGGGAAACATTTGATCGAAAGGTCGTTGAGATATGTTCCCGATGGTGAGGATTTTGTAATCGTGAACGGAAAAAATAAATTCAACCGAGCTTTGTACGGTTCTCATACGGGATTTAGATTGGAAACCGGTGACGTTCCCGAATTTGCATTTTATCTGCCCCGAATGGGCGGTAACATGTCCTTCTCGGTGAGCAATGGAGTTGAAGACTTGCCGTTGAATAATGCAAAAACGATAGAATGTCGTTATCGTCCGGGTAAACGAATATATACGATTTCCGATCCTTTTTTCCGAAATGGCACAATCAAAATCGAAGCAATGGTTTTGTTCGACAAGGATGGCGCCATTTGGAAAATCACCACGGAAAATATCCCGGCTAATTTTACTTTGAATGCGACATTTGGAGGCGCTTCCAATTCAAGGTTTTCACGTGATGGCGATTTTGGGGTCGATCCTCCCGATTGTTTCGATCTGAAGAAAGAATATTGCATCGGCAATCAGTATGAATTGAAGCAGCATACTTTTGTACTTTGTTTTGGACAAAATAACGAAGAAAAACTGTTTGGCATTTTCCCGGAACAAACGAAACTGCAACTTGATGATAGGCCTGCTCTGCATGCGTCTTTTGTACCGAAAAAAGAACAATATCTATATATCGGAAGAAAAATGCAGACCCAACAGAATAATTTGAAGGAGATGTTCGATCAGACCGAAGAACAAAGGGAGAAAATCTCTTCACAAATTTCAATATCCACACCCGATCCATATTTCAATACTGTTGGTGGAGCATTATCCATGGCTGCCGATGCAATATGGGATGGCCAAGTGTGGCTCCATGGTGCAATAGGATGGCGAATTCCTTTAACAGGATGGAGAGGCGCTTATACGGGGGATTTTATGGGATGGCATGATAGAGCCGTATCGCATTTTGATGCTTATGCCGCAAGTCAGGTAACCAATGTGCCACCCGCTATTCCTCATCCTGCGCAGGATTCTACACTTCATCTTGCCCGTGCTGCAAAGATATGGGGAACCCCTATGTACAGCAACGGTTATATTTGCAGAAATCCTTTTCGTAATAATGAAATGCATCATTACGATATGAATTTATGCTATATCGACGAACTTCTCTGGCATTTTTGTTGGACGGGCGATCTTAATTATGCAAGAAAGATGTGGCCGGTTCTTGTTCGTCATTTGGCCTGGGAAAAATTAAATTTTGATCCGGATGATGACGGACTTTATGACGCATACGCCTGCATTTGGGCAAGTGATGCTCTTTATTATAACAGTGGAGCCGTAACCCATTCGTCAGCATATAATTATCGAGCAAACAAAATAGCTGCCTCCATTGCTCTAAAAATAGGTGAAAATCCCGAGCCGTACCAAAAAGAAGCCGAAAAAATATATAATGCCATCAATAGCGTTTTGTGGTTGCCATCGAAAGGTCATTGGGCGGAATATAAAGATTTTATGGGATTAAAACGAATTCATGAAGATGCTGCATTATGGACTGTTTATCATGCAATTGATAGTGAGATAGGAAATGCCTTTCAACAATATCAAGCCACTCAATACATCGATAACGATATTCCGAATATTCCGATAAAAGCGGTTGGACTTGAGGACGAAAATTATTATACGCTATCAACCACCAATTGGCAGCCCTATTCATGGAGTATAAATAACGTAGCTTTTGCCGAAGTCATGCACACTGCTTTAGCTTATTTTCAAACAAATAGAAATGAGGAGGCATTTCATTTACTGAAAAGCTCAATTCTTGACGGCATGTATTTGGGTAACAGTCCCGGTAATTTTGGACAAATCAGTTTCTATGATGCGGCAAGAGGAGAGAGTTATCGCGATTTTGCAGATGCAATCGGAGTGGCCTCACGTGTCTTCGTTCAGGGACTTTTCGGCATTTCTCCCGATGCCTTAAATAGAAGGTTGACGATAAAACCGGGATTCCCAAAGGTTTGGAACCATGCTTCAATTCAGACACCTGATGTTTCGTTCAGATTTGAAAGAGGAACGGACGGCTTCACAGATTCATACGTAATCAATAATCATATTTCGAATGTCGATTCTTTATCGTTACAAATCGGTGCTTTAACAGATGAAATTGAATCGGTTGTGCTTGACGGAAAATTCGTTGGATGGAATATTATCGAGACATCCATCGGAAAACCAATGATTGACGTGAAGGTCCCTATCGCAAAGGATGTTTCGCACCAAATTGTTGTGAAATGGCGAGGTAATAAACTGGATATGCCGAAATTCCAAGTACGGTCTTATCGAATCAACGATAAAATCGCAATTAGTCCACGACACGAAATTGTGGAATATTTTGATCCCCAAATGATATTGCAGAACGTTGCGATAGATAGTTCCAAAACTTTGACCGGGACGTTGGTCGGGAAAACCGGATTTCATTCTTTTTTTGTAAAACTTCGTTCGGGAACCATGAACTGGTGGGAACCTGTTAATATATATATCGAAAAATCTGAATCGGAAAAAAGAATGCAATTTTCTGACGTTGACTCGACAAAGTGTGAAACAATAGCATTGGGACAATACTTTAATGCAAATGTAACCGACATTTTTAAAAATCGATATTTATCTCCCCGATCTCCTTTTACTACACTTCAAATTCCCTGGCAAGGGATAGGAGATTGGTGTCATCCGCTGATGAGTGCCGAAATTGACGACGCCGGCGTGAGAAACCTTATCCATAATGATCGGCTTATAACTTTGCTTCACATCCCGTTCGATACTCCCAAAAACGGTAGCAATATTGCATTTACTTCGTTATGGGATAATTATCCGGACAGTATTCAAATCAAGTTACAGGGAAAAGCGACACATGCATATTTATTAATGGCGGGAACTACGAATCATATGCAAAGCCATATCGAAAACGGTAGCATTGAGTTCCATTATCAAGATGGAACGGTTGATACGCTGAATTTGATCAATCCGGACAATTGGTGTCCGATTGAGCGGGATTATTTTGAAGATGGTTTGGCTTTTCAACTTTCTCATCCGAGACCTTATCGCTTGCTTTTCAAAACGGGATTGATTTCGAACAATCTGGTCAAGGATTTGAATATACAAGGCGTTGATGGTCGCTTAATCGAAGGAGGAGCCGGAATATTACTCGATGAGCCGTTGAATCCTGATAAAGAATTGGATTATATGCAATTGCGTACTCTTTCGAATGATGTGATAATCGGATTAATGGCCGTAACATTACAAAGAGAATAATTAAAAGAATTAAGCTGAAATGATTAAAAAACGATCTCTATTCTGCGCACTGATGATTTTCATTCTAATTTGTCCGGTAAAGAATATCTTTCCACAAAATAAAATCGTCGGCAATGAATATTCCGAAGAAGATGTTTCAACTTTTTGTAAAAATTTGAATCCGAAAGGTCGAATTCTCGAAACAGAAGGTTATTATGTTTGGTGCGTTGCTCCTATTTATGGCGACGATGGTTTAATTCATGTTTTTTATTCACGCTGGGAAGCTAAATATGGCATGGGAGGATGGATTCATCAATCCGAAATTGCACATGCTGTTGCCGAAAAACCCGAAGGGCCTTATCGGTATGTTGAAACTGTTCTGAAGCCCCGTCCAGGATATTGGGACGCAACAACTTGTCATAATCCACATATTCAAAAAATTAAGGGCAAGTATTATTTGTTTTATATGGGCAACAGCAATGGAAAAACGGATACGAAGAGAATCGGTGTTGCTGTTTCCAAATCGCTATATGGCCCATGGAAAAGATTTGACAAACCGTTGTTGGATGTTTCGTCAAAAGGGAGTTGGGATGATCATTGTACTACTAACCCTTCGTTATTGGTGCATCCGAACGGGGAATATTGGCTTTATTATAAGTCATGGAATGATGCTGAATATCAGTATGCAACAGCGCCTGTTCGTGGAAATAGAAAATATGGATTGGCCATCTCGAAAAATATTTTGGGCCCATATAAAAAGTATGCATATAATCCCGTTATCGATTTTTCCGGTCGGGGAAACAATTGTCAGGCTGAGGACGCGTTTGTGTGGTATGAGAACGGAATTTTCAAAATTCTCTTGCGTGATATGGGATATTTCGCTAATAATGTGGGTTTATATATTGAATCGCTTGACGGCATTCATTGGGGCAAGCCTCAAATTGCATGGAAAGAAGCTTCTTTTTATATTAACGAGTCACCCGTTTCAAAGCATCTTACGCGCGCCGGTCGATTTGAAAGACCTCAGTTATTGATGAAAAATGGACATCCTACTTATATGTTTAACGCTATCCAGGGTGGAAAATATCAGACTTCATCGGGGTTCGTTTTCGAATGGGAAAATCGGTGAACTTTTCCCCGTCTTTATTAAAAAATTTCTCACAGATTACGACAGCCATCATCGGCAATCTTCTAAAAGATTTTCGAAAACTAACAGATTCTTATTCATCTAAATGGTACTCGGAGCGGGACTTGAACCCGCACAACCGTAATGGTCACAAGATTTTAAGTCTTGCGTGTCTACCATTCCACCATCCGAGCATCCTTGAGCGGAAGACGGGACTCGAACCCGCGACCCTAACCTTGGCAAGGTTATGCTCTACCAACTGAGCTACTTCCGCATTTGTTTATTTTATTCTTATCGTTCGCTTACGACTTTTTGTTGGATTTTTCCTTTACAAGGTTAATTTTCAATTTTTCTTGGTCAAGGCTATAAACCCTTCTTCGCATATCTCTGCAATCAAACAATAATGGCTATCCATTTTTTGCGACTGCAAATGTAAAAATGTTTATCGGTTTTTCAAAGAAAACGGATAATAATTTCAATTGCGAATTGTGTAAACCGATTCTGAATATTTTGAAACGCTGTATTTTTGAAGCGACGACGTGGAAGTACCTGAAACGACATTTCCAAATCCTGTCCAAACACTATAAACACTGCCGCAAACAGGACAAACAGCTTCTCCTTTCGAGTTGGGAACAACTTTCACCGTTTTCGATCTTTCTTTAGGGCAACATAAATCGTAAGCAAAAATTTGCCCTTCCTGATTTCTGAAGATTAATAATCCTGCATACCCAACGCTTTCACCGTCTCTTCGTGGCAACTCGAATGTTGCATAATTAAAATAATCGATTTTATCTACCATTAAATCGATTTTGAAGTTAACTCTCGCATACGGAATAGTAATTGCGGGCATTTCCTGTGTACAAGAAGAAAAAAAAGAGAAAAAAATTGCTGTCGAAAATATGAATGAGATTCGTTTCATCCTGCTCGTCAAATCGTTTAACGTTGCGATATTTAACAACAGAATAATCTTTCTGCCCTTAAATATTTGCATACGCTATTATAACGTAGCGCCATCCAAAATAGTATCGATGCGATGCAATTCTTCTTGTGAAAACGACAAATGATCGAGTGCTTTCAAATTATCACCCAACTGATCTACATTACGTGCACCAACGATCAACGAAGTTACCCGATCGTCCCTCAAAACCCATGCCAATGCCATTTCAGCCATCGTTTGTCCTCTCTGCAAAGCAATTTCATTCAATTGTCTTACCTTGTCGATCAGTTGCTCTGTCACTTGTTCGCGTTGCAAAAATCCGGTAGGATCGGCCGCGCGCGAATGTTCGGGAATGCCATTCAGATATTTATTGGTAAGCACGCCTTGCGCTAAAGGCGAAAATGCAATAAATCCGCAACCAAATTCTTTCACGATATTCAAGATTTCATCTTCGGGTTGCCGATTAAGCATGCTGTATTTATCCTGAAATATAAGACAGGGGACATCCCGCTCTTTCAGATACGTCATGGCTTTGCGAGCTTCGGTTGGAGGATATTTCGAAATGCCCACATAAAGAGATTTACCCGACCGAACAATATCAACCAATGCCTGCATCGTTTCTTCAATCGGCGTTTCACCGTCGTATCGATGCGAATAGAAAATATCGAAATAATCCAATCCGGTACGATGAAGACTCTGGTCGATACTTGCCATCAAATATTTACGTGACGAACCGTCGCCATAAGGTCCCGGCCACATCAAATGCCCGGCTTTAGACGAAATGATCATTTCGTCACGGTGCGAAGCGAGATTATTTTTCAGAATTTTACCGAAATTCGATTCGGCCGATCCGGGAGGTGGCCCGTAATTATTTGCCAAATCAAAATGCGTTATGCCATGTTCAAAGGCATAGAGAACCATCTTTTCGGCCATTTCAAAATCATCGACATATCCAAAGTTATGCCATAATCCCAATGAAATCTTTGGCAATTTCAAGCCACTGTTTCCACAAAATGAATACTCCATAGTCCTAAATTTTTATCGTTCTCCAAAAGTATGAATTTTGAACAAGAATTTTATGCGATATCTTTTCTATTTCATTTTTTTCGCAATCTCCTCGTCTGTGATCAAGGTGACAATCACATGTCCATCGGGACTGTGATTAGGTATCTTACAGGCAAAAAGTCGATCTACTATCATTGCAATTTCGTCAGACGAAAGTGTTTTCCCATAAGGAATTGCAGTAGCTTCGGCCAGCGAAAAAGCAATAGTTTCGTGGATTTCGGATTTCACATCCAATCCTGTATCGATGCTGCTTTCGATCATCGAGCGTAGAAGTTTGGAAGAATCCGCGTTTTGCAATTCCGAAGGAGTAGCCTGCACCGCGAAACTATTGTTCCCCAGTGATGTTAGTTCGAACCCGACTGCTTCTATATCTTCTAAAATGGACTCGAGTGCAGCAGCCTCAGCCGGATTTAATTCGATAATTTCAGGAAAAAGAACACGTTGGGACAACCCTTTTCGCTGTTGAATCTGACGTAAATATTGTTCAAACAATATCCGCACATGTGCCCTATGTTGATCAATTATCATTAAGCCCGACTTAACTGACGTGAGGATGTATCTCTGTTTGTATTGATAATGATTGGGATTAAGCTCAAATTCCTTGGAAACGGGTTGATCTCCATGAGAAAATAAATCTTCATTTGATGATGCCTCTATCGTCTCGGGAACACGATTCTCGTTTTCGAATCCTTTGTAAAGCGTTTCCCAATTGAAGTCGGGTGTAGGCCGTTTTCGATTGCCTCCGAAAGAAAAATGAAAAGGGTTGTACGAAGGATCGATACTCAAGCGAGGCATCGGAGTGTGTTTAGAACTGTCATAAATAGGAATATCGATGGCATCCGCCGTGTCAAAATCTATACTGGGAATAGCATTGAATTTTCCGAGAGCCTCCTTTATCGTAACCATCAGAATTTGCCACAATGCCAACTCATTTTCAAACTTCACTTCGGTTTTTGTTGGGTGGATATTGACATCAATCGTTGCCGGATCAACTTCGAAATAGATATAGTATGCAGGATTTTCATTCACAGGAATGAGTGAAGAATAAGCGGTCATAACCGCCTTATGAAAATATGGGTGTCGAATATACCGACCGTTTACAAAAAAATATTGGCTCACCTTCCCCTTTTTGGCATTCTCGGGCTTGGTGACATACCCGAAAATTTTACCGAGTGTAGTTTCTTCTTCGATATCGATCAGTTGTTGATTCATATTTTTGCCTTCCAACTGCAAAATGCGTTGACGCAACTTGCAAGCCGGAAGAGCGAGTGTTTGAACTTCGTTCTCGGTAAGTGTGAAAGAAATGTGTGGATTAACCAGTGCAATACGTTGAATTTCCGTCAGAATATGTCGTCGTTCCACTTCATTCGATTTCAAAAATTTTCTTCTGGCAGGGACATTAAAAAATATATTCTTTACCGAAACTATCGTTCCTTCGGCGCAGATCACGGCTTCCTGTTTTTCGACACGTGATCCAACGATAGATAACATCGTTCCCACTTCATCTTCAGAACGACGCGTTTTCACTTCAACATGCGCTATGGCTGCTATCGACGGCAGAGCCTCGCCTCTGAACCCCATCGTGTTCAGCGAAAAAAGATCGTCGGCATTCCTGATTTTCGATGTGGCATGTCGTTCAAATGCCATGCGAGCATCAGTTACCGACATTCCCTTACCATTGTCTATCACTTGAATGAGTGTTCTACCCGCATCTTTAATAATAATCTGAACATTGGTGGCGCCCGCATCTATCGAATTTTCTACCAGCTCCTTGACTACCGATGCAGGCCTCTGGATAACTTCTCCGGCAGCGATTTGATTTGTGATCGAGTCAGGCAACAGATGTACGATATCGGGCATATTGGGTTGAAAAAAGACAGTTTATTGTTAAATGGAAAATTTATTTGAATTAACTATCAACGGTAGGATTGAAGCCATTTAGCTCAAAATCCAGAAAAAGAAAATAGCAAAAAGAATTATGAGAATCAAAATCAACAATCCGTTGTTCGACAAAAACGAACGAGACCCTGATTCTTCTTTTTCGACACGACGCTTCAAGTGTTTTGTCTGAGAAAGAAATTGACCTTTAATGTCTGCAGCAGGATTGATTTGTTCTTCTTCGTTTTTATTCGAAGCTTCCATCATTTCCTTTTTTATCTCGGATATACGTTTATTCAACTTTTCTTTACGTTCCTCTTCTTCCGGATTGTAAAGAATGGGCTTGTAATTGAAGGAGCGAGGTTTTCGGTTATTATAAAAAAAGAACATTCCCATAGTACACGTTTTTTTTAATATTGATCCAATGCAAATTAAATTGGCCAATCGAAGTGGCTAATCCAAAAGAATATCGTCCCGTACAAATCGTCGGGGAGGCACAATCATTTCAGAAGCATTACGCTCGTTTCGCCTAAAAATGTCATATTTGTTTGTTGGCCGCAAATAATCAATCCATACGAACCCTTTCAGTGTTTTGTCATCCGGTTTAAGTTGGGATAATGGCACTGTTTGGGCTTTGGTACTCGGCCAAAGCTTAAGTTTTTCCAACTTCTCGTCAAAAAGATCCATCGACAAATACGGGCTTTCGGTTCTATTAAGGCCTATTACCGTATTGTCTTTCTCAAGCAGATAGTAGAGCGACTCAGCGCTCCCCTCAACCAAAACATGGCGTATTTCTCCATTTACGAAGTAGGCTGTCAGTTTTTTTCCTTTCAACTGATTAAACTGATTTTCAACCGGTCGTTTTTGAATACCAAACGCATAATTTTTGACAACCGCTTTTTCTATTGTACTGTCGTTTAAATACACATCGATAGCATCACCCATCAATTGATTATCTTCGTTCCATATCACGGGATCTTTTTTCAGATAGAGTATCGAATCAGCGGAAACATAATGCATGGTATCGCAAATACCCTGCAAATCGACACGATAGAATCGTACATTGGGATAAGCAAATATCTGACGACCTATTGAATCAGTGACCATTTTCAAGGTGTCGCCATGTAAAAACAGACTATCTTTCTGCGAATAATCAATAACATAAGCCGAATCTGTAGCAAGTGCATATTCGATTTTTTCATCATAATAGCCGTAATCGCCTCTTAAAATAACATTATTAAGAGTGTCCTGCAGGAACATTTGCCCATAAACTTTGGCGATCCCTGTACCGCGATTGTAGAAAATGGTGTCACCAATAAGCACCTTACTTCCATCGTCACTAAACACCTGTGAACGATCGAGTAATTGAGCTTCATCTGTGGCAGTGTTGTACCAACCTCTTGTAGAATAAATATATCCGCTGTCGGAAACAATGGTAGAAGGACCCAAAATATCTGCAATATGGGTTTCGGTACTATACCGGAGCGTATCCGAATAAAGTATGAAATTTTTGTTAACCAATTTCACACTATCGCTAAACAAGGCTACCTTCATCTCTGTATCATACTGTCCCCAAAACGATGTCAATTCATTTTCCTCATCCACTAAAAGTCCGCCATCGAAATAATATCCCAAATGAAGCATGCGATCGTAGTCCAAACTATCGGTAAATAATGTAGCACGCTTATCCTCCATGCGTACGTTATAACGAAGTTTTGCCAATTGCAAATTTCCATCATAATGAAGGTAATCGCTATAAACGAATATCGTGTCGCCCTGATTCATACGCACATTACTAAAAGCCTCGAACATGTTTTCTTTTTCAAACCAATAGGCGCTATCGCATTCCATAGTTGCGCCTTGATGGTATAAAATTACATGATCCTTGAGAATTTGTGCTTCGGAATCTTTGCGTTTGTATAGCAAATCGGCCTGCCTCAACTCGATAATACGGGTGTCGTCTTTATTTGCAGATGAAACAGGAGGTGGTTGTTGTGCATTCACACACAACATTAGAGCAAAAAGCATACTTATTATCAAAAGTAAACTTTCACTTTTACCGAAAAGTCTATAACTGTGATTTTTCATTCTTGACCCACAAAAGCTATCGGTTTATTTGAGCCAACCATCATATTTGAATTTGCAATTCTGCCATTCGGGGTCTATCCGCACATAAGTCGTTTTTATTTTTTCCCTGAGCCATTCGTCAATCATCTCCTGCCTTCGTGCATTCTCGGCCATCGACTTAATGACCTGATAATCGTTGTTAAGATTTGCCTTGTGACCTTCGATCCGGTTGGTGACTTTAACAATAGCCGCAACTTGTTTACCTGAACCGTTTTTATCGATCATTATAAAAGGTTTCGACACCTCTCCTACTTTCATATTTCCAACCACATTGGCTATATCCTGATTGAGTTCATTGAGCTGAAAGCGGGGAGTACCATAATAATTGCTTTGGCGATTGGTATTTACCATTATACCCTTATTGTTGCGAGTATCTTTGTCAGCCGAAAAAAATGTTGCCGCTTCCTCGAAAGTGATTTTTTGAGTATCAATTAAAGTTTTAATCGAATCGAGTCTAATCATCGCACTATCCAGTTCCTCTTGAGGCACCTTGGGCTTGAGCAAAATATGTCGGAAATTGGCTCGGTCTCCCCTTCGTTCGATAAGCTGTATGATGTGAAATCCGTACTCGGTTTCCACAATGTTTGACACTTTATTTGGATCGGTCAATGAAAATGCAACGTTAGCAAACTCGGGTACGAAGGACGTACGATCGCTAAAACCCAATTCTCCTCCACGCACAGCGCTCGCAGGATCTTCCGAGTACAAAAGAGCTAAAGTCGAGAAACTGTTTTTTCCGCTATTAATTTGTTCTGTAAAATCCCTCAATCTGGCTTTTATTGCATCCGTAACACTTAAGGGAATTTTAGGATTTACGGTAACAATTTGCACTTCGATGGTAGTAGGAATAAACGGAACACTATCTTGTGGTATTTTATTGTAGAATTTTCGAATTTCCGATGGAGAGAGACTAACATCTCCAAAATGTTTTTGCTGAACATTCTGTATCAATTGTTGCTCTATGACCATTTTTCGCGTATCTTCACGTATGGAAGCCATATCTTTTTGAAAATATTCTTCAACTTTTTCTATCGATCCGATATTTGAAATATATTCGTTAATGTAAAGATCCGCAATTCGATTTACCTCACGTTCCTGCACCTGAATACTGTCCAACTTGGCCTGATCAAGAAACAATTTGTTGATTGCTATTTGCTCGGGAATAAAACAATAAGGATCTCCCTCGATGCGCTGGTTTTGCATGAGAATTTCCTTGCGATATTCTTCAACTTCGGACTTGAGGATTGCTTCGTCACCTACAACCCAAACTATTTCGTCTATTATATTATTTTGACAAAAAATATCTTGGGTTGCCACGAAAGCAAAAAATAAAAACAAAATATTAAACAGTTGCTTCATATAAAATTATTTTTCTGAAATAAGCGTTGTAAAATTAGTGATAATCCGCATAGCCGCCAAATGGTTTTATGGTTAAAAAAAGTAGTCGGGCAAGCCTCTGACGTTAAAAATTCGATCCGTGAGACTCCTCCTTCTTTGGCAAATGCATAAAGTAGAGAAATACTATCATCAGCAGCATTGCGATTCCCGACACAATACTTCCAAAATAAAATGCCCATGAAGCACCCGCGTTATCATATAAATATCCGGCTATAAAACTTGCAGGAAGCAACATAATTCCAAGCACAGCATTATATAATCCAAAACCGGTACCTTTCAATTCTTTGGGAATCAAATCGGAGACAAGAGATTTCTGACATGTGTCGGTCAATGCACTATAAATGCCATACATTATAAACATTCCCACAAACACCCATATATTATTAAATGCCCCAAACATGAAATAAACCAACGCATATATCAGAAACCCGAGCGTAATAAGTTTCCCTCTCCCAATTCGGTCAGACAGTTTTCCGATCGGAATAGCCAAAAATACAGAAACTGCGTTGAAAATCATATAAATAAACGGAATCCATGAAGAAGATATACCTGTTTCGCTTGTTCTCACAATGAGCAGCGAATCAGTAGAATTACCCAAGGTGAAAATGGATATTATCAACAGAAAAAAATAAAAATCTTTAGGCAATTTTTTGATTGAAACAGGCGTTTTTGCCGAAACCGACTGCGCTTTGACATCCTTTACCAAAAACAACAAAATAAATACTCCCATAACTGCCGGAATTGCAGCAATCCAAAAGATGGTTTTATATTGAAAATCCGGATTATCCTTGGGCAAAAAAAACAAGACAGCAGCTGCAATCAACGGTCCGATGATAGCTCCGCTATTATCCATCGCTTTATGAAATCCGAAACTCTTCCCCGTTTCATGTTTAGGGGAAGATGCAGCAATCAAACTATCACGAGGAGCAGTGCGAATACCTTTTCCTACCCGTTCGAGAAATCGTAAAACGAGAACCTGCATCGGATGCACCACGTAGGAATAAAGAGGTGTAACCAATGCGGTTGCAGCATATCCGATGATCATGAAAGGCTTGTTTTTCCCGATTTTATCGCTCCAAAATCCCGAAACGGCTTTCAGTAATGAAGCAGTGCTTTCGGCTATTCCCTCAATGAGCGAAAGTTGTGTTTTGGTGGCTCCTATTGAAAGCAGAAAAAGCGGCATGACACTATAAACCATTTTTGACGAAGTGTCCGTAAAAAAACTAGTAAGCCCTGTAAAAAAAATATTCTTATCGAGTCCGAAATAATGACGATTTGCCTTCATCTGAAAATATTTCTGTTGAATCATCGACAAAGATAAGCCAACACCTAAAAATATCTTACAAAATTAAAATTCAATTTTTCGATTATGGCAAAAAAAACGTCCCGAAGGACGTCTCTTAAATGTATTGTAAATTTCAAAGCGACAACAGTTATCCTTCGATAGCAGCCTGTGCAGCTGCAAGACGAGCTATCGGCACACGAAATGGCGAGCACGATACGTAATTGAGACCGATGGTATGGCAGAATTTCACAGAAGAAGGTTCACCTCCATGTTCGCCGCACAATCCACATTTGAGAGTGGGCTTCACTCTGCGTCCTTCCTGTATAGCCATTCTCATCAGTTGTCCCACTCCTTTTCGGTCGAGCACGGCAAAAGGATCGTGCTTCAGGAACCCTTTATCGATATACATCGGCAGAAATTTTGCCACATCGTCGCGACTGTAGCCGAATGTCATCTGCGTTAAGTCATTCGTTCCAAATGAAAAGAAATCGGCCTCTTCGGCAATTCTGTGCGCAGTGAGTGCGGCACGAGGTATCTCGATCATTGTTCCAATCTTATATTCCACCGAGTCATTTTGTTCCGAAAAGACTTTTCGAATGGTGCTTTCAATAATTTCTTTCTGAGCTTTAAATTCGTGAACAATGCCGGTTAGAGGCACCATGATTTCGGGAATGGCCTCAACACCTTCTTTTTTCAATTCCAGTGCGGCTTCGATGATAGCGCGTGTTTGCATCTCGGTGATTTCGGGATAAAGATTTCCCAAACGGCAACCGCGCAGACCCAACATCGGATTGGCCTCGATGAGATCTTCCACTCTGTCGTGAATATCTTTATAAGAGATTCCCATCACTTTAGCCATTTCCATCTGACCCTTTTCATCATGAGGAACGAACTCGTGCAATGGAGGATCGAGCAGGCGAATGGTAACAGGAAGTCCGTACATGGTACGGAAAATGCCTTTGAAGTCGGTTTTTTGCAAAGGCAATAGTTTTTCGAGGGCTTTGCGACGACCTTGTTCATCCTTAGCCAGAATCATCTCTCGCATGGCCAGAATTTTATCATCTTCAAAAAACATATGTTCTGTACGGCACAAGCCAATCCCCTTAGCTCCAAAATTGCGTGCTGTACGAGCGTCTCGAGGAGTATCGGCATTAGTTCTAACCTCCATGCGGGCATACTTGTCTGCAAGCTCCATCAGAGCCGAAAAATCATCATTAAGTTCGGCATCTTGTGTCTGAATTTTTCCTTCATATACATATCCGGTCGTTCCGTCAATCGAAATCCAATCGCCTTCTTTCATTTCCTTTCCATTGATTGTCAATGTACGGGCTTTGTAATCGATAATCATATTATTAGCCGCCGATACGCAACATTTACCCATGCCACGTGCCACAACTGCCGCATGAGATGTCATTCCTCCGCGAGCAGTAAGAATACCTTGAGCCGAAGCCATACCTCTCAAATCTTCAGGAGATGTTTCGATTCGGCAAAGAATCACCTTTTTTCCCTTGCTCGCCCACTCTTCGGCTTCGTCGGCATGAAAAACGATTTGTCCGGCAGCTGCACCTGGTGATGCGGGGATACCTCGTGTTATGGGTTTTGCAGCAGCCAAAGCTTTTTTATCGAAAACCGGATGTAGTAATTCGTCGAGTTTTTCGGGATCACAGCGTTTCAATGCTGTCTTTTCGTCGATATATCCCTGACGAAGCATATCCATGGCAATTTTAACCATAGCTGCGCCCGTGCGTTTTCCACTACGAGTCTGAAGCAACCAAAGTTTTCCGTCCTGAATGGTAAACTCCAAATCCTGCATATCTTTGAAGTAATCTTCCAGTTTTTGCTGAACCTCTATCAGCTCTTTTGCACACTCGGGCATAGTTTCTTCGAGGGAAGGATATTTTGCGGCACGTTCTTCTTCCGAGATTCCTTGCAGTTTAGCCCAGCGACGCGATCCTTCGAGAGTAATCTGTTGTGGTGTACGCACACCTGCCACAACGTCTTCGCCCTGCGCGTTAATCAGATATTCGCCATTAAAAATATCTTCGCCGGTGGCTGCATCACGCGTGAAAGCCACACCCGTTCCGGATGTATTTCCCATATTGCCATATACCATGGCCTGCACGTTAACAGCGGTTCCCCATTCTTCGGGGATATTGTTCATTTTCCGGTAAAAGATAGCGCGCTCGTTCATCCAACTGTCGAAAACAGCACAAATAGCTCCCCATAGTTGATCCCAAGGATTAGTAGGAAACTCCTTTCCGGTACGCTCTTTTACAGCAGCTTTAAATCGCCTCACAAGCTCTTTCAGGTCGCTCACCGATAGTTCGGTATCACTGTTTATCCCTTTTTCCTTCTTCACTTCTTCCATTATTTCTTCAAAGGGATCAATATCTTCCTTCGTCTGAGGTTTTAATCCGAGAACAACATCTCCGTACATCTGAATGAAACGACGATATGAATCCCATGCAAAACGATCATTGCCTGTCTTTTTTGCGATACCTTCCACCGACTCATCGTTCAAACCCAGATTGAGAACCGTATCCATCATTCCGGGCATGGAAACCCGTGCTCCTGAGCGAACGGAAACCAGACAAGGATTGTCTTTATCTCCAAACTTGGTTCCGGTCAGCCTTTCGATTTCTTCGATGGCTTTTTCCACCTCACCTTTCAATACACTTACGACGTAATCTTTTCCCAATTCGTTGTATTCGGTACATACTTCCGTGGTAATAGTAAAACCCGGTGGAACAGGAACACCGATCAGGTTCATTTCGGCAAGATTAGCCCCTTTTCCACCGAGCAGATTTTTCATGTCTGCACGTCCTTCAGCTGTACCGTTACCGAAGGTGTAAACTCTCTTTTTTTCCATTTAATTTAGTTTAATAAATTGAATTATTGATTTTTAAATTGCCAAACGTCATTTACGATGCAAAAATAGATATTTTTTTTGGTTTTTGCACTTTCTAACATTCATATTGTGTTCATAATAAAAAAATTCAGGTTCATCTACTGAATTGAATCGGTAAAAATTACGCGGTCTATTTCTTCTTTTTCGGAGATGTCGCTTGAACGGAATCTTTGTTTTTCCTGCGAACGTTCTTCTAAAGCAATATTATAAACTTGAATAAATGAAGGAACAAACGGTTTCTTGTGCATTTTCACAAATCCGCTTGCGCTTTGCAGCGTATCATTCGCGATGTATTTTGAAATTGGCAACGAATAATGGGCATTAGAAGAAACGGATGCCGAACGATAGATGACCGTATCCTTGTATTCAAGAATTAACATCGATTGAATATCGTGCAATTTTTTGGCAGGAATGCCAATTGTTTCGAAATGAAAATCAAGATTTGCCGAGTCATATTGATCGATTTCGGATTTTGAAAGCTGAAAAGAAAATCCTGAACCATTTTCAGTCAAGCCAAATACATACGAAGTGGGAATGTATGCACGAGAACGATTCCTCCGATTCAACTCCTGTTCTCGCGAATATTCTTGCGAAATCAGTTGCTCGATACGTAGCTGTTCTCGTTTCAAACGCGACTTCACCGAATCGTTCATTTTCAAATAAATATCCACATGGTCAGAATACCACGAAAGTGAAGTATCCCATTGGGATGGAGTTATGCCGTGTTTGCGAAAAACTTCGTTGATAAGGGCTTCTTTTTTTTCGGGTGTGTCAAAAGTCGCATAATCATTTTCGATTATAGATTCGGCTACATATATGTCATACATCAACTGCTCCATCTTCTTACGGTTCAAAACCTCTTTGGGTCGGTTGGTGCACGATAAAATAATTTCACCCGACAAAATAATCAAAAAAAAGTATGCAATGACCTTAAACCTCACTTTTGACAATTTTTTCTTCTCGGATTAGAGCAAGCTTTTCTTTTTCTTTTTTCGACATCAAAGAATAGGACAATGTCTTTCTATAAAACAAAAGTAGGATAATGACTCCAACCGTAATAGCCGAATCGGCAATATTAAATATAAATCTGAAGAAAAGGTAATCCTGTCCACCAATAAATGGCAACCATTTCGGAAATGTTCCTTCGAACAACGGAAAGTAAAGCATATCTACAACTTTACCATGCAGTAGTGAAGAATAACCTTCGCCAAATGGGACCAAAGAAGCAACATGACCCGGATAACTCGCCTCGAAAATAGCGCCGTAAAAAACACTGTCGATAATGTTTCCGGATGCTCCTGCCAAAATTAGTGAAATGCAGACTATGAATCCGGTTTTGTAGTTTTCTTTAACCAGTTTCTTTAAATAAATAATAATCAGTACGACAGCTCCAATTCGGAAAATAGAAAGAAACATTTTCCCAAATGCTTCGATTCCGAATGCCATGCCGTTATTTTCGACAAAATAGATTTTGAACCAATTGGTAATGTCGAATGAATCATAGAGTGCCATATGTGTCTTTACCCAAATTTTGGAAAATTGGTCTATCAACAGCACAAGCAAAACAGTAAGTACGGCAATGACGCCTTTGGAAATTTTATTCTTCATACAATCTTTTTGTCGCGATATGTCAGTTTTCGAAAATTGGTTTTTCAGATGTCGAGAAAAGAGTGACAAATCGCGTCTGAAACTGATTTCATTTTCTTTTTTTGGCTTCTTTTGCTTCTATACTCAACGTAGCATGCGGCACGGCACGCAACCGTTCTTTCGGGATCAATTTGCCGGTTTCGCGACAAATCCCGTAAGTACCGTTTTCGATACGCACTAAGGCTGCCTGCAGATTTTGGATAAATTTCATCTGTCGTTGAGCCAACCGTCCGGCTTCTTCCTTCGAAAGTGTAGAAGCCCCCTCTTCCATATTCTTAAATGTAGGTGATGTATCGACGGTATCGTTTCCGTCAGCATTCATCACTGCAGCCCGCAGATTTTCATATTCACGTTTTGCTACTTCCAGCTTTTCGTTTATCAGAATACGGAATTCTTCGAGCTCCTCATCCGAATATCTTGTTTTTTCGCTCATAATTATTGTTTTTAATCATTTTTCAATATTAAATTATTGGCTTTAAACGCACACTTATTATTTTTGTTCAAATATACGAAAAAGCGCAATTTCTCAATTATTTTTTTTAATATTTATCGTTAATGGTTTATCGTCAATTTCAATCTCGTCTTCAAATTTTTCTTTCGAAATCACGAGGCTGTCACCCAAAACTTGTTGTTTGATATAGTCGGCATATTCGCGAATTGCATCGTCGAATGCCGGATCCGATGAAATTTGAATGGAGATGCGATCGGTAATCTCGAAATTTTTTGCTTTGCGAAGATTTTGAATACGATTTACCAATTCGCGGGCTATTCCTTCCTTGCGCAGATCGTCTGTTACGGTGATGTCGAGCGCAACCGTCAATCGACCTTCATTGCCAACGAGCCATCCCGGTATATCTTCCGAGATAATTTCCACGTCATCGAGCGTAATCGTAACTTCAAATCCCTCAATCGATAAAGTATAGCTGCCATTTTTCTCCAGCGAATTTATTTCGTCCTGCGTCATCGACTGAATTTTCGGAGCTAATTGTTTCATTATTTTGCCATAACGAGGCCCGAGTTTTTTGAAATCGGGTTTCACCCTTTTCACGAGCATTGCATTTGTCGAATCCACAAATTCGATCGATTTCACGTTTACTTCGCTCAAAATAAGGCCACTTACTGCTTCAATATTGGCTTTTTGCATCTCGTCCGTTACCGGAATCATAATTTTCGAAAGCGGCTGACGCACTTTCAGATTTACCTTCCGCCGCAAAGCAAGGACAATGGATGATGCCGTTTGTGCCAAATACATTCGGTCTTCCAATGTTTTGTCAATCAGCGATGCATCGGCCTTAGGAAAATCGGCCAAGTGCACCGATTCTGATTTATTGTCGTTCACTACTGCGGTCAAGTCGAGATAAAGTTTATCCGCATAAAAGGGCGAAATAGGCGCCATGAGTTTTGCAACCGTAACCAAACAGGTGTACAACGTTTGATAGGCCGAAAGCTTATCCTCGGTCATTTCTCCTCCCCAGAAACGTTTTCTGTTGAGGCGGACATACCAGTTGCTCAAATTGTCGTTCACAAAATCCTGAATAGCTCGTCCGGCTTTTGTCGGTTCGTAGGTATCCAAATCGGTATCGACTTCCTCGATAAGCGAATTCAACAACGAAATGATCCAACGGTCTATTTCAGGCCGCTTTTCGATGGCTATCGAGGGATATTGATTGTGAAAATCGTCAACATTGGCATAAAGCGCAAAAAACGAATATGTATTATATAATGTTCCGAAAAATTTTCTTCTCACTTCCTCCACTCCGTCGATATCAAACTTCAGATTGTCCCAAGGCGAAGCATTGGTAATCATATACCAACGCAAAGGATCGGAACCGTATTTTTCAATCGTTTCAAATGGATCGACAGCATTTCCCAAACGTTTTGACATCTTGTTACCGTTCTTGTCCAAAACCAATCCGTTGGAAACTACATTTTTAAATGCCACACTATCTTTAACCAGCGTACTGATGGCATGTAGGGTGAAAAACCATCCGCGTGTTTGATCTACACCTTCGGCAATGAAATCGGCAGGGTAAACTTTACTGAATTCCTCTTCGGAAATATGCGGATAAAACACTTGAGCAAAAGGCATAGAACCACTGTCGAACCAAACATCGAGCAAATCTGTCTCGCGATGCATGGGTTTTCCGCTGTCCGAAACCAGCACGATATTATCCACATAAGGACGATGCAAATCGATTTTTTCGTAATGCAACGGCTGATAGTCTTCCGGTTTGAAATCTTTCCAAGGCAATTCGGTCATCACGCCGGCATCCAGCGCTTTCTGCATCTCATCGCACAATTCCTTTACCGATCCAATGCATTTTTCCTCCTGTCCGTCTTCGGTACGCCAAATCGGGAGAGGTGTTCCCCAATAACGACTGCGACTCAAATTCCAATCCTGAAGGTTTTCGAGCCATTTTCCGAAACGTCCCGACCCTGTAGATTGCGGCTTCCAGTTAATCGTATTGTTGAGCTCGATCAGTCTATCCTTGCGAGCAGTGGTGCGAATAAACCAGCTGTCGAGCGGATAATAAAGAACAGGTTTGTCCGTTCGCCAACAATGCGGATAACTGTGGACATGTTTTTCGATGCGAAAAGCACGATTCCGTTGCTTTAGATCGACACATAAATCAATATCGAGTGTGCTATCCTCGTCTGTAAGCGTTTCGTCGTAATCGTTTTTCACATATCGGCCGGCATAACGACCGTATAGTTCAACATTTACATTTTCCTTAACAAAATCGGGATCGAGATCCTCGATACGGAAATATTTTCCGGTCAAATCCACCATCGGACGAAGTACTCCGTTCTTGTCGCGAAGCATGAGGCCCGAAACATTATTCTCCTTGCCTACTTTGGCATCGTCGGCTCCAAAAGTCGGAGCGATATGCACGATTCCCGTTCCATCTTCAGTAGAAACAAAATCGCCTGTAACTACCCGAAATGCATTTCCCGAAGTTTTTACCCACGGGAAAAGTTGTTCATATTCAAATCCGGCAAGTTCCGTTCCTTTCCATCTTTTTTCGAGAACACGAAACGGAATATTTTTGTCGCCTTCTTTGTAGTCTTCCAATTTTAAATTGGCATTTTTGTCAGGAAAATACGATTTAATCAAACTTTCAGCCAATATAGCGGTCATCGGTTTGCCGGTATAGGGATTATAAGTTTGAACCGCCGCATATTCGATATCGGGACCGACTGCCAAAAGCACATTGGAAGGCAACGTCCAGGGGGTAGTCGTCCACGCAAGGAAAAACGGTTCACCAAATTCGCTCCATTCCGGAAGCGGATTTTTTATCTTAAACAGCGCCGTACACGTGGTGTCTTTCACATCGCGATAGCATCCGGGTTGATTGAGTTCGTGCGTGCTCAGTCCCGTACCCGCAGCCGGAGAATAAGGCTGAATGGTATAGCCTTTATAAAGCAATCCCTTGCCATACAAATCCTTGATCAGATACCAAAGTGTTTCGATATAACGATTGTCGTAAGTAACATAAGGATCGGTCATATCTACCCAATAGCCCATTTCCTTGGTGAGAGTTTCCCATTCCTTTGTGTATTTCATCACCTCTTTGCGACAAGCGTCGTTATATTCTTCCACCGAAATCTTTTTGCCGATGTCTTCCTTGGTAATTCCGAGCGACTTTTCCACGCCAAGTTCCACAGGAAGGCCATGTGTATCCCACCCTGCTTTACGATTGACAAGAAAACCCTTCATCGTTTTGTATCGGCAGAAAATATCTTTTATCGAACGGGCAATAACGTGATGAATGCCGGGCATTCCGTTGGCCGATGGAGGTCCTTCATAAAAGATAAACCGTGGATGGCCTTCGCGCGCTTCCAGACTTTTCCGAAAGATATCCTTATCTTCCCATTCCTTCAGCATCTCTTTGTTGACAGCCGATAAATCCAGATGATCATATTCGGGGAATTTCTTATCCATTTTCGAACTAAATTTTTCCTTTTAAAAATCAGGTTGCAAAGGTAGCAATAAATTGAAAAACAACAATCGAAAAAATGCAAATCGCTCATTTGTAGAAGAGCCGAAAAAAGAAAGGAGAATATCTTCGATGCTTTATCTCTTTCGAGGCGCATTCCGACCGTAAAAAATGTGCTATCTTTGAAAAAAATTATGCATGAAACATTTTTTACCCTATATCTGTCTTTCTCTCTTGATAGGCTTTGGAAGCTGTGCTGTTACGAAGCAGCAGCAAAAGAACGGCATGCATGAGATAAAAATCCTCACTTATAACATTCGTAATGCGAGGCGAATGGACGAAAAAACCGATTATGACCGAATCGCCCGAATCATCCGGTCAATTCATCCCGATTGCATGGCGCTGCAAGAACTTGACAGTGCAACGACACGAAGCAATGGTGAAGTGATTCTCGACGAGTTGGCAAAGCGCACAGGCATGTATGCCTCCTACAGTAAATCCATCGATTATCAGGGAGGAGGGTATGGTATAGGAATTCTGACTAAAGAAAAGCCTCTACGCAAAGAAATCATTCCATTGCCTGGTCGTGAGGAATCGAGAAGCTTTCTCATGGTGGAAATGCCCAATTATGTGATTTGTTGCACACACTGGTCGCTTACGCATGAGGACAGAATGGCGTCGGTAAAACTAATAAATGCGGCTGTAGAAAAATATTTGCACAAACCGGTATTTATGGCCGGCGATTTCAATTCGGATGCGGCTTCCGAAGAAATTAATTTGTTGTCAAAAAATTGGATGATGTTGAACGATCCGTCGAAAGCTACTTTCCCTTCAGATCACCCGATGGAATGTATCGATTACATTTGGGCAAAGAAAAATCCGCTCTTTTCCTTTAAAATTTCACTTTCCAAAGTCGAAAACGAACCTATCGCTTCCGATCATTTGCCGGTTTGGGCAATAGTCAATTATTCAAAAATCAAAAACAAACAATAAAAATGAAAAAAATCGTTCTAATTTTAGTCTGTATTACAATGTCGATGTCAGGCATTTTCGCACAAAACAAATGCAAGATGAATGTGGCCACTTATAATCTGCGTCTGGACACTCCAAGCGACAGTCTTAATTCCTGGTCGCATCGAAAAGAGATGGTCAAATCACTTATTCGATTCCACGATTTTGATATTTTTGGAACACAGGAAGGCTTTAAACACCAACTCGACGGAATCCTCGAACTCGGGAACTATGCCTACACGGGTGCCGGGCGCGACGACGGTAAGGATGCCGGTGAACACTCGGCTATTTTCTACAAAACGAATCGGTTTGATCTGCTCGATTCTGGTAATTTTTGGTATTCCGAAACGCCCGGCGTTCCTTCGAAAGGGTGGGATGCAACTTGCTGCAACCGCATTTGTTCGTGGGGAAAATTTCGTGAAAAGAAAACGGGAAGAGAATTTTATTTTTTCAACTCCCATTTCGATCACCAAGGGAAAATTGCACGACATAATTCGTCATTACTGTTATTAGCTAAAATCAAGGAAATTGCCGGTAATTTGCCTGTCTTCTGCACAGGTGATTTCAATGCTACTCCCGACGACGATCCCATTCAAGTCATTTACAAAGACGGTAAATTAAAGGATTCCTATCAAATCACAAAAGAGCCGCCATACGGAACTTTAGGTACTTTCAATAATTTTGATTTGCATTCGCCCAGCAACGAACGCATCGACTATGTATGGGTTACCGATGGTATTGTTATCAAAAAATATGGGGTTCTCAACGAACAACAATATGGACGATTCCCCTCCGACCACTTCCCTGTGATGGTAAAAGTCATGTTCTAAAAGTTTAGAACATTCACAAAAAAAACCGCCGGGGGAAATTTCCTTGGCGGTTTTTTTCGATATAACTTTTTTCTTTACTATATATTCTTCTGGCTATTACGACAATTTCGCCAAAGCCTCTTTGATCCAGGCAACAGCTTTC
>JARKPE010000016.1 GCA_029975415.1 Dysgonamonadaceae bacterium
GTTGAATTGAACATACCCCCAATTACGATTCGGTTCCCACAAATGATCCTTCAATGCAAGCCCAATTCCGCCATATTCACCCAAAACCGTTGAACGTTGTCCGTCATAAAGATACAAATCGGGTTGCGGATAATTATGCAAATCCAGCATATCACCTACTGGATAATGATTTCCGCCACTCGCCGGATTTACCAATCGCGAAGGATCGTATTGTTTCGTCCAAGCTGCAATTTCGGGCGTTTTAAACTGTCCCCAAGCTTCGTTGAATGGAACCCACACACCTACGCAAGGATTCGAATAAAGATAATCGATAATTTCTTTCCACTCTTTCCGATAATTAGCTTCCGACTCAGGCGAACGAAGAATTTCGACTCCATCGAAATATTTTTTGTTCTGCCATTCCGGCCCTCTGTCACCACTCGGCATATCTTGCCAAACAATCATACCCAACCGATCGCAATGCGTGTACCAACGCGCCGGCTCAACTTTCACATGCTTGCGAATCATGTTGAATCCGAAATCTTTGGTCTTCTGAATATCATACTTCAATGCTTCATCGGTAGGAGCGGTATAGAGTCCGTCAGGCCACCATCCCTGATCCAACGGACCAAACTGGAAAAGATCTTTATTGTTTAGCTGCAATCGTACAATTCCTTTACTGTCACGCTTTGTGGAATATTTGCGCATCGCAGCATAGCTTTTTACCTTGTCAACAGGGGTTGTGCCATCGAACAAAGTAATTTCCAGATCATAGAGAAACGGATCTTCGGGCGACCACAATTTCACGTTTTCAGGCATTGCAATCTCAACCGGAAGGTTATTGATCGATTGCCCGACGGCAACCTGACGTGAACCGTCCATTACTTTTACCAGCAATTTCTGATTGTTACGTTCGGTATTGGTGAGCGCATTCACCGATAATATATTTTTGTCGATGTCAGGTATAATACGAAGGTTTTCGATGTACTGTTTTGGTACCGGTTCCAACCAAACCGTCTGCCAAATTCCGGTCACAGCCGTGTACCAAATTCCTTCGGGCTTGTTCACCTGCTTTCCACGCGGTTGATATCCCTCATTCGTCGGATCCCAAACCTTGACAGTAAGCTTGTTTTGTCCGCTTTTCAACGCAGGTGTGATGTCAAACGTGAATGGGGTATAACCTCCCGTATGGGTACCTACGAGAATATCGTTAACCCAAACTTCCGTTTTCCAATCCACTGCACCAAAATGCAGTAATATTGTATTGTTTTTCCATTTTGCAGGAATCGAAAATTCGCGAACATACCAAAGTTCATTCTCTTTACCTACCTTTTTTTGGACTCCCGATAAACTCGACTCGATGGCAAAAGGAACAAGAATTTGCCTATCGAAAGTAGTCGGTGCTTGTTTCCCTACAGGACGAACGGCATAATTCCACAAGCCATTGAGGTTTTGCCATTCCGACCTTTCCATGATAGGACGCGGATACTCGGGTAACACATTGTTCACATCAATTTGCGACGCCCATTTCGTTTTGATTTTATCGCCGGCCGGTTTCCATTGAGCCGATACAGCTAAAGAAACCACCAGTGCGAAAGATAAAAAACTCATTCTTCTCATAAGTATAAAAATATGATGTTGATAAATCTTGAAATTTTTTCTGTTAATCTTTTCCGGTCAAACTCTTAATGAGTTTAATTTCCTCCTCGTTATACGGAGTTCCATCTTTTCTGAAAATATCGTGAAACCAGATTTTTGGTTCAGAACCATCCGGAATTGGTGTATCCCAAGCATAGATGGTATTGGTTTTGCCGGCAACCAAGCCCCAATTATAAGCTCCTATATTTTCGCGTTTCAGAATCGGCATAATGTCTTTAAACAAGCTGTTACGCGTGCGTGCCATATATTCCGTACAAATAAGCGGCTTTTGAGTAAGCATGCAAAGTGTATCGATATACCGTCTATGGTCGATCGAATCGCCATAATTGTGATAAGTGATGACATCGGAATTTTTGATCTGATAATCGCAAAGCTCTTTCAAATCCCAATTCCACACTCCGGCGGATAAGGGTTGCGACGGATTGATTTCGCGCCCCCATTCGAAAACCTTTTCGAGCAAAGGCAAACTTTTATTTCCGTATCCGGAATTGCCCGGTTCGTTATACACGTCCCAAAGCACGATACGGGAATCGTTGGAAAAAGTGCGAAGAATATCTTTCACATATTTCTCGAGCGAACCAATCATAGTCGGATTAATGAAAATAGAATCACCCGGATCACGCACCCATCCTGAGTTGTGAATACCAGGTTTCGGATCGGGTTGTTTACCGGCCTTGTAAGTCGCGTTCCAGCAATCGTCGAAAAATACGAACAAGGTCGAAATTCCATGTTTATCGGCAATATTCAAATACTCTTTCATGCGGTTTTTAAATCCGGCCGTATCAATTTGCCATGCCAGATGGTGCAGATACACACGCATCGAGTTGAACCCAATACTTTCGGCGTAGCCAAGTTCACGATCGATTGTCTCAGGATCGAACGTTTCGGCTTGCCACATTTCAAGCTGATTGATAGCAGTGCTCGGAATAAAATTGGCTCCACGCAACCATCCCCATTGTTTGTACCATACTTGGGCTTGTTCGACAGACCATACTTGACGCGGTTGAGTTTGCGCATCAGACGCATTTTTGTTACCTTGATTACAGGAAATAATTCCGAAAAAAACAGTGACTACTGTCATGAGTGTGAATAAGGATCTTTTCATATTCGTGATTATTATGATGTTTGTTATTTTACATTCAAACAGGGAGTAAAGTCATCCTTCTCGATATACATTCTTTCAACACCATTCAATTTGCGGAAACTGATACTGCCAATATACATTTCACGAGGATGAATGCTCGTAACACTGTGATGCGCATGAAAAACAATTCGGAGATTTTTTCTTTTATCTCGAAAAATGGCACTATGCCCTACTCCTTGCAATCCGTCAGGATTTTGCAGCAACGGATTATCAGGATATTTTGTCCAATCACCCGTAATTTCGGTAGCTGTAGCACAACCCACTCCATAAAATGGACTTTCATAACTGTTTGCAGAATAGGTCATGTAATATACGCCCTTGTGTTTGATGACGAACGGGCCTTCGTTTACTCTTGGCCAAACCTCTTCCCAAGGTTGAGAAACACTGATGCAATGATGCATTGTTCCCTTCTTCAGAGTCATTAGATCGTTTTCCAGTTCAGCTACCCAAACATTATTGCCATCGTTGAATCGCACAAAAAACAAATATGCTTTCCCGTCATCATCAACAAAAAGAGAATTGTCGATAGCTTTTTCCTCCTCCAACATTGGTTTCTGAACCGTTTGCCTAAATGGGCCAAGTGGCGAATCGGAAGTCGCTACACAAATATGCTCATCCGCAGAATAATACATATAGAATTTTCCGTTTACATGATATACTTCGGGTGCCCAGAACCATTTTTCGCCGAAAGAATCGTTTTTGTGCAAAGCAAGGGTTTTCGATTTATCCCAACTTCTCAAATCTTTAGAAGTATAAACTTCAATGCCGTCGGCAGCATGTGTTCCATAGGCATAATACATGCCATTATAAAGCAAAATAAATGGATCGGCAAGCGGCACTTTTTGGCAGGGAACATTATTTTGTGCTACGATATCTGTCACTACAAAAAAAGCGACTAAACAAATCCATGTCAATCGAAACATCGGAATGGATTTTCTCATGATATTGGTATCGCAACTTCTATCCATATGTATATAATTTAGACCCTAAATTCGTTTTGCAAAAAGCAATGTGAATGTTCACACTATTCGATGCATAAAGGTAGAATATTGCGGTGTGAAAATCGAAACAAATATCTCAAAACATATCACTTTTGTCTATTAATCGACTTTAAAGTCTACCCCAAAAAGTCTTTTTTGCCACAAAAACTCCAAGGCTCTAAGCTTCACTAAGATTACCAAATTGAAATACAGTGCTTTGTAAATCTTCGTGTTGTGGTGCCTTGGTGGCATTTCTTTGTTTTGAGGTTTTCGGGGAGAACTCGCCTTTTTTAAATAAAATCTTTCGGAAGCACGCCAAATTGTTGTTGAAAACATTTTGAAAAGTACGAAGGGGAATTAAAACCAACCATGTAACAAATTTCGTTTACTTTGAAATTGTTCTCCTTTAACAATTGAGCTGCTTTTTTCAGCCGTTCTACGCGAATATATTCATTGGGCGTCAAATCGAGAATGCCTTTGATTTTACGATAGAAACTCGCTCGACTCATATTAAATTCATCCGAAATATCTTCCACATTAAAATCGCAATTGCCGAGATTTGCCTGAACTATTCCGTGCAACTTTTGAATAAATTCTTCATCCGATTTCGTTATCGCCACCGTACTAACGCCGATAAAAGGATGTTTGAGAAACGTTTCTCTCAATTTTTCACGACTTTGTAACAGATTGGCTACTTGTGCCATTAGCACTTCAATTGAAAAGGGTTTCTCGATGTAAGCATCAGCACCCGTTTCAAATCCCTGAACTTTTGATTGAACATTGGTTTTAGCTGTCAACAAAATCACCGGAATATGGCTGAAATTTACTTCCGATTTCACTCTACGTGTAAAATCAAACCCATCCATTTCAGGCATCATCACATCGGATACGATAAGATGCACGTTGTTTTCCGAAAGTACTTCTAAAGCCTGAAGACCATTTTCGGCCGTCAGAATGTTGTAAGTTGGCAATAAGCATTTTTTTATGAAACCGAGCATTTCCACATCATCCTCCACAAGCAAAACAGTATAGTCCGATTTCGTAGTTTTCTCTTTCATCGGCATATTTCTATTGAGTTTTGCATCGTGTGTTTCCGACTGTTCTTGAGAATCGGCTTTAGTTTCAGCCATAGGAAGTGTTAAATGGAACCGATTGGCTGCGTCACTTTCTTCCAGAACAAGAGTACCATTATGCAATTCGGCTAACGAACGCGACAAAGCCAATCCGATGCCTGTGCCTGCAATTGTTTTATCGGTTTGCTTATCGATATGTATAAACGGCTTGAAAATCTCATCCTTAAAACGCGAAGGAATAAGATCGCCATCGTTTTCGACGACTAAATGAAATTCCGAATTACCCTCAATTTCTGTAGTATATGCAAAAAGTTTCACATAAGAATCGCAATATTTCATGGCATTACTTACCAAATTGCTTACAATTTTCAAGAATGCTTCCTTGTCGAGACGGACAAAAATTTCATTTCGAGGCAAATCAAATTGAAAATTAATGTTTCGCTGTGTTGCCAGAGACGTAAAAAGTAAGTAAGTATCGCGAATCAATTGCGACACATTTTGCGTTTCGGGATTGAGAAGATAAGCCTCTGATTCGGTTTTTCTGAAATCGAGTAATTGATTGGTTAAATTCAACAATCTATCTGTATTTCTGCTCATGATCTGTAAATTGTCACGAACCGTATCCGATACTTTTTCCGACACTAAAACATAGTCGAGCGGAGCTTTTATCAGCGAAAGCGGCGTTTTAATTTCGTGGGCTACATTTGTGAAAAAATCAATCTTCGATTGATAAAGTTCTCGCTCTTTTTGTTGTTGAAAAACCGTCATTTGTTCACTTTGCAACCTTCGTTGACGAGCGCGCAAATAAGAAATCAGCCAAAACAAACAACCAACTCCAAGCAAAAAATAAATAAAATATGCCCACCCGCTCAACCAAAATGGAGGAAGCACCTCGATATCAATTGTCCGATAACTTCCGACCGATTCAATATCTGCATTATCATCCAACCTGATGGCAAGTTTATATTTTCCCGGTTTAAGATTCGAAAAAATAATGGGGTCCGACGGATTGGCGTCAATCCATTCTTTGTTGAACCCTTGCAGCTTATAGGAGATTTTTACAGGATAAGTATTCGAAAAATCAAGTACTGCATAACGAATCGAAAAAGAATTTTGTCGATAATTCAATCGAATTTTTTTTGCAT
>JARKPE010000034.1 GCA_029975415.1 Dysgonamonadaceae bacterium
AAAGAAGAGCAAAAACGAATTATCGTTGCGGAGCTCAAAAGCAATGATACTTGGGCACGGGATCATGGAGCAATCTCAGTTTTTATCGATAACAAACCCACTTTACTCGACTTCAAGTTCAACGGGTGGGGTCTCAAATATCCCGCCGATCTCGATAATCAAATTACGCGACTATTATACGATTTGGATGTCTTCAGACCTGAAGTGGATTATGTAAGTCATTTAAATTTTATCCTCGAAGGGGGCTCAATAGAGTCGGATGGAAAAGGAACAATACTTACCACTTCCGAATGCCTGACCTCTCCCAACCGGAATCAACCTTTGAGTTTGGACGACCTGGAACAGACTCTGACAAAATGGCTGGGAGCTCGCCGCATACTGTTTCTCGATCATGGATATCTGGCCGGCGACGACACCGATCACCATATCGACACTCTCGCACGATTTTGCGACGAACAGACAATTGCTTACGTGAAATGTGAAGACAAAAACGACGAACATTATGACGAATTAAAAGCAATGGAGATAGAGCTTAAAAATTTTACGACGATCGAGAATAAGCCCTATCATTTGATTCCGTTGCCAATGGCAGATGCCATGTATGAAGATGGATTCAGATTGCCGGCAACTTACGCCAATTTTCTGATTATCAATGATGCCGTACTAATGCCCTCTTATCAATCACCAAAAGACGAAATTGCAAAAAAGCAGTTACAAAAAGCTTTCCCAAATCGCGAAATAGTCGGAATAGATTGTAGAGTACTTATAAAACAGCATGGCTCACTCCATTGTGTAACCATGCAGTTTCCACAAGGATTTTTGTAATAGATCATACAAACGGACAACTTTTTGTCACGCCAACTATATGAAAACAGGAATCATTCAACAATCCAATACAGCAAATATCCAAGACAATATATCACGTTTACAGTCAAAAATCCGCTCATTGGCCGATGATGGGGCTGAGCTTGTGATATTGCAGGAACTTCACAACGGATTGTATTTCTGTCAAACGGAAGATGTTGCAGTTTTCGATCAAGCCGAAACGATTCCCGGACCGTCATCCGAAATTTTCGGAAAGCTTGCCCGAGATACCGGATTGGTAATCGTCCTTTCTCTTTTCGAAAAAAGAGCAGCAGGATTATATCACAACACGGCCGTCGTCATCGAAAAGGATGGCA
The DNA here is from genome assembly GCA_029975415.1 of Dysgonamonadaceae bacterium. GTDB lineage: Bacteria > Bacteroidota > Bacteroidia > Bacteroidales > Dysgonomonadaceae > Seramator. Next base: position 1,182 of record JARKPE010000034.1, read on the forward strand.
ACATTGCAGGGATATATCGCAAAATGCACATTCCTGACGATCCGGCTTATTACGAAAAATTTTATTTCACGCCCGGAGATTTGGGATTTCACCCGATACAAACCTCAGTCGGCAAACTCGGCGTTTTGGTATGCTGGGATCAGTGGTATCCCGAAGCTGCTCGCCTGATGGCATTGGCCGGTGCCGATGTTCTTATTTACCCAACAGCCATTGGCTGGGAATCGATGGACACGGAAGACGAAAAAAGGCGCCAACTGGATGCGTGGATAACCGTACAACGAGGCCATGCAGTGGCAAACGGTATCCCTGTAATAGCAGTCAATAGAACCGGGTTCGAAGCCGATCCTTCGAAACATACAAAGGGTATTACCTTTTGGGGCAATAGTTTTGCATGCGGACCTCAAGGCGAAATACTTTATCAAGCACCTTTCGATCGGGAAATTACCCAAATTATCGATATTGATACCCTGCGTACCGAAAATGTTCGCCGCTGGTGGCCATTTATGCGTGATCGACGTATCGATGCATATCAAGATTTGACTAAACGCTTCAGAGACTAACACAAATACCGATATATCAGACTACTATAGTCATTTAAATTCATAATGCCGCGCTCCTTGCATTTAGAGCAATTTTCCGAATATTGATTTCTAAAAGTTAAAAATCTGCCTTACATTGTTCTTTTTATAAAAAAGTAGTATCTTGCAATTACCTTTAGCATAATATTTGCATTTCTACAATGCAAGAATAAGAATTGAGTCGAAAACGTTAGTCAATCATTCCGTATTCGGTAACAACGTTTTCCGACTCTTAAAATTTTGGGAAATGAATACTAATAATGCCGATTTGGATTTATTGAAAGAAACCCGAATGGGATTCGATCAGGAAACTATAAACGAAATTATCGATAACATTTATCATTATCTGTGCAAGCACAAAGAGTATCTAAACGGATTAAACGTTTTTCCCGTTCCCGACGGTGACACCGGTTTGAATATGGTATTGACCTTGCAGGGAGCTATTGGCCAAATGAAGAAAAATAAAAAGAATTACACCCATTCGGGAGAATATCTCGAAGACTTTGCCGAGCAGATGCTGCTCAACAGCCGTGGTTGCTCGGGTGTAATACTTTCTCTTTTTGCTCAGGGATTTACACAAATAACCGCGAATAATGATTTTTCGAAAGAAAACATTTATCGGGCAATCGAAAACGGGTATCTCAACGCTTACAAAGGGACGGAAAATCCACGTGAGGGTACAATGTTAACGTTGATGAGAGCATTCAAAGAAAAGTATGCCGAACTTATGCACATGCATGATAATCCGTTGATGATCATGCAAGAAACAATACCCTATTTAAAAAAAGTACTTGATCAGACACCCGATATGCTGCCGGTTCTGAAGCAGGCTGGAGTCGTTGATTCGGGAGGCGCAGGTTTCGTAATAATGCTCGAAGGGATCAACAAAGAGCTCAGTTTTTATATTGATAGCGGAATACCAATTCAAAAACTATTGAAAACGGGACGATCTATCCAGAAATTGCTTAAAAAAAGAATATCGGAATTTCACAAAAATCAATCGGCCTCATCTGTGTTAAATTTCGATATTTCTAAAATACATAACAGACGACTTGCAGAAGTATTTCAAAACGCCAAAATTCTTTTGGGCAATCTGCATCTTAACCATAACGGTAATGGTAAGACAATAAACAGAGAGAAAATAATCGAAGATTTACGGGAAATTGACAATTCATGGAACCCCGAGATAAAGGAAAAATTCTGCACCGAATTTATCCTCGAAACTGATCAAATTAAGAATAAAGATGATTTAAAATCTAAAATCGCTAACTATGGCGACAGCTTGATCATTGTCAATACTAACAATAAATACAAAGTTCATATCCATACCAACAAACCGAACGATCTTTTCGAAGATATGTCATGCTACGGGACACTACTTTTTACCAAAGTGGATGACATGAAAAAACAGCACCACAACTTCATCAGTGAAGATGTTGTGGATTATGATAGGGATAAAAGCATATTTTGTATTGTCTCAGGTAAAGGATTTGCCGATATTCTGAAAAATTTAGGGGCCGACGATATACTTTGTTATGGTAAAAACAAGCCATCGGTGAACCAACTGGTAAAAAAACTGAACGAATTGAAGGCTAAAAACATAATGGCTGCAGCCGATGACAGCGACATTCTGATGGCATTAAAATATGCAGCATCGCTTTGCAAATCAAACATTTATATTGTGGAATCGGACAATCCGATTTCGCTTATCAATATACTAATGAGCATCTCAAAGGATTATGACATTCATACCACCTTCGATACTGCGATGAACAATCTCGAAAACATTCGGTATTGCGGTATTGCACAATCGTCGCGCGAAGTGCTTGCCGAAGACGGATCTACCGTCCACAAAGGCGATTTCTTTGCCGTTTACGAAAAAAAAATCGTATTAGCCAACCCGAGCAAAGAGAAACTTTTGATAGATGTCATCGAGAAGATTGCAGCCAATAACAGTTTGGTTACATTTTACAAAGGGGCTAAAGTCGGAAATGACGAGCAGTTGATAAATCAATTGGAAGAAAAATTTCCGCAACTCGAATTCGAAAAATATTACGGAGGACAATTCAATTATTTGTATTATATAACATTTGAATAAAAACAGAAGGATATGAGTAAAAAAATCTTTATTATCGTAGGAGATAATCTTGGCCTGTCGAGAAAACAGATTGACTATGACGCTCTCGAAATTGTGAAATTTCCCGTTTTCGTGGGTGAAACCGAATATCGTCAGAGTGAAGAATACAATGCAAATTGGTTGATATCAAAATATGAAAACGAGAAAGTAGTGGCAAAATCATCCACGTTGATCCATAACGAAATTGCCGATGTCATCGAGAGAAACCGTGCCAACTACGATCTGTTTATACACGTGGTGATGAGCAGCGGACTCTCCGCCGCTTCTTTCCAAGCGGCCGAGAACGTGCGTAAACAATACGAAAAGATTGTTCCGGTGATTAATGTAGATTCTCGACAGGCCGTCAACGGTGTAGGTAGCGTTCTTCTCGGAATCATCGATTTGATAAAAACCAATCCCGACTTGAGCGTCGATGAGCTCGAAGCGGCCTGCCAACAGATTGTTGAAAATACTTTCAGCTGGTTTGTTCTCCCCGATCTCAATTATCTCTACAAAGGAGGTCGTATCGGTAAAGCACAATCATTGATGGGGAGTGTTCTTCACATCATTCCCTTGTTAGGGCTGATGGGAGACGAAAAGGAGGGCATTGTACTTGCTCAAGGCAAAGCCAGAACTTTCAGACAAATCAACGATATGATAATCAACCAGATAAAATCCAAAATGCAGGAGAAATCTGTTACTACAATTAAACGGGCTATAACATTGCAGGGCTACGGAGATAAGAATAAAGAGGTCATTGCCGAATGTATGGAAAAACTCAAATCGCTGCCTTGCAACGAAATCATACATGGTGAAGGAGGATTGGTTGACGCGGTATATTGCGGACCGGGAGCTTACGGAGTATCAATTCTGCTTTAAACTTGGCCAATCATGAATTTATTTTTAACATATCTTCCTTACCTGATTTCGGGTTATCTGATCGGATCGATATTGTTTGCCTGCTTGATTACAAAATTGGCTAAAAATCAAAATATCCGTGACTTGGGTAATGGGAATCCGGGAGCTTATAATGTGTTTCGAAATGTCAACAAATTTTTGGGCATCCTCACCGGATTGCTTGATGTTTCAAAATCTTTTGTTCCGATGTGGATTGCAAGCCGTTTTCTGCAAATAACAGATGCAACCGCTCTTGGCTGTATTGGTATCGGCTCGATTATTGGTCACGGTTATCCGCTCTATTATCGTTTCAGAGGAGGACGAGCAGCGTCAACACTTTTAGGAATATATCTGTTTTTTATACCGATTGAATTGTTGATCGCACTCATTATCGATGCCATCATAGTTTTAGGCATTATCAAAAAACAATACGGCATTTGGGGACCATCCATTTTGATTGCCTTGAGCGGAATTCTTTGTCTTTTTTTCCCGCACGAAACAAGCATTAAGGTAATTGTGTGGATTGGAGCCCTTGTTACATTATATTTCAACCGTGACAAGCTTTTCGGTAAAAAGGAAAATGCACAACCCGAAGTTTCAAAAACTACCTGAATTTGAATATTTTCAGGTAATGTGAAACACAAAACAAGCATCAAGCAAAACGGCTTTAAGAATTCGATTCTCGAAGCCGTTTTTGCTTTTTATGTCCACTTGCATCAAAGTCAAACACCTAATTTTTTGTCAAGATTTCGTTTGATAGCAGCCAAAAAATCCTGAGTATTCAGATATTTTTCCGAAGAAACGTCATCACCATACACCAGCAATGCAAGGTCTTTAGTCATCTCGCCACCTTCGACAGTTTCGACACACACTTGTTCAAGTTTTTGGCAAAAATCTATCAGTGGCCGATTGTCGTCGAGTTTGCCACGATGCATCAGCCCTCGTGTCCAAGCAAAAATAGAAGCAATCGGGTTTGTTGATGTTTCTTTTCCTTGCAGATGTTGACGATAATGGCGTGTAACTGTTCCATGCGCAGCCTCCGCTTCAACCGTTTTGCCATCAGGAGTAATCAAAACCGACGACATCATTCCGAGCGAACCAAATCCTTGAGCTACCGTATCCGACTGCACATCGCCATCGTAATTTTTGCACGCCCAAACAAATCCTCCGTGCCATTTCATGGCCGATGCTACCATATCGTCGATCAAACGATGTTCGTAGGTTATTCCGGCTTTTTGAAACTCGCTCTTGAATTCATTCTCGTAAACCTCAGCAAAAATATCCTTGAAACGTCCGTCATAAGCTTTCAAAATCGTATTCTTGGTAGAAAGGTATAACGGATATTTTTTCGACAACGCCATCTGAAACGACGAACGAGCAAACCCATAAATAGACTCGTCGGTATTGTACATTGTCATGGCAACACCGTCACCTTCGAAGTTGTAAACATCCCACGATTGAGTTTCTCCGCTATCGGAAGTAAAAGTCATGCGTAACGTACCCTTTCCTTTGATGATTTTATCGGTAGCACGATACTGATCGCCAAAAGCATGACGCCCGATAATAATCGGTTCAGTCCAACCCTGTACATAACGCGGAATGTTGCGACAAATGATCGGCTCGCGAAAAACCGTTCCACCCACGATGTTGCGAATAGTTCCATTGGGCGATTTCCACATTTGTTTGAGGCCAAATTCCTTCACCCGAGCCTCATCGGGAGTAATGGTAGCACACTTGATTCCTACATTATATCGTTTAATGGCTTCGGCTGCTTCCACAGTAACCTGATCGTTGGTGGCATCGCGATTTTCGATACTCAAATCATAATATTTGATATCAAGATCGAGATATGGCAGTATCAATTGTTGTTTGATAAATGCCCAAATTATGCGGGTCATTTCGTCACCATCAATTTCTACGACAGGATTCTTTACTTTAATTTTATCCATGCAAAAGATTTTTTTCGATGAAAATTTCTAATCTAACGATCACTCATAGGTATATAATTTTGTTTTTCTCGCACATTCTTGTATGCAGGTCGGATGATGCGTTTACTGCTGAAATTCATCTCTTCGATGCGATGAGCCGACCAACCTACGATACGTGCCATAGCGAACAAAGGAGTGAACACTTCGGGTGGCAGCCCTAGCGCATCATAAACAAATCCTGAATAGAAATCGACATTGATACAAGTGCGGGATTTGGCTCCCTGTTTCTTATAATCGAGAAATACTTCCACACTGCGATCGGCAATAATTTCCATAAACTCGAATTCTTCTTCTCTGCCTTTTTCTTTAGCCAATTCTCGAGCCATTTCTTTGAGTAAAAGAGCACGTGGATCGCTGATAGTATAAACGGCATGCCCTATTCCGTAGATCAAGCCAGAACGATCGAAAGCTTGTTTATTGAGAAGTTTGAGAAGATAATTGTCTATCTGACCGACATCTTTCCAGTTGCTAATATTTTTCTTCATGTCATTGAGCATACCTCGAACCATTATATTAGCGCCACCGTGAAGTGGACCTTTTAGCGAACCGATACCTGATGCAATCGCCGAATAAGTATCGGTTTCGGTGGAACTCGTGACCCGAACCGAAAAAGTAGAGTTATTACCTCCGCCGTGTTCGGCGTGAAGCATCAAAGCCAGGTCTAAAATTTTTATATCTAATTCGGAATAGGCATCGCGTCCATTCATCATGAAAAGGAAATTTTCAGCAATCGAACGATCTTCGTAAGGATGTCGTATATGCATGGACCGACCTAATTGGTCATGTCGCAAAACTTGATATGCATAAGCGATGATGGTCGGAAACTTGGCGATGAGATTGAGCGATTGGCGTATGAGATTATCGGGCGAAATATCGTCGGGATTCTCGTCGTAGGTATAAAGTTCCAGAACGCTTCGTGCGAGAATATTCATAATGTTTTTGCCGGTTAGGCTGAGAATACTCATCGTCGTTCTATGATTTAAAGGCATGGTCTGCCACAAAACTTTGGAAAAAACATTCAATTCTTCTTTGTTTGGAAGTTTACCTGCGAGAAGCAAAAAGGCAGTTTCTTCGAATCCTAAACGATTTTCTCTTTGTACACCGTGCACCAAGTCTTCTACATCCATCCCACGATAATAAAGTTTTCCCGGAATCGGTTTAAGAGTACCGTCTTCCTGACGTTCGTATCCAACAACATCTCCAACGCGCGTGAGTCCGGCCAACACACCGGAGTGATCTTCGTTGCGAAGTCCACGCTTTACACCCATTTTCAAAAAAAGATCTTTGTCGATATTACTCGTTTCGGCAATTCTATCCGACAAAAGTTTAATCAGTTCATTATTATCCATATACTATAATTTTTTATAAATTGTTTCATACGATAGAGACTTAAAAGCTGTTGCACGCAACACATTCAGCTACCCACTTAATTGCCATTCTATAAATTTTCGATTATTTTTTCGGAAAATTCGCTTGTGGACAATATTGTACCATTTTTCATAAATTTTGAAAGATCAAAAGTCGCCAAACCGTTCGAAAACAAATACTCCATCGATTTGATAATTAATCTTCCTGCTTCGTTCCATCCCAAATATTCAAGCATCATTACTCCAGATAGCAACATAGAAGATGGATTTGCACGGTTTTTTCCTGCTATATCGGGGGCCGTACCATGTGTTGCCTCAAAAATGGCATGGCCTGTCAAATAGTTAATATTGGCGCCGGGCGCTATTCCTATTCCTCCAACCATTGCAGCCATCTGATCCGATATATAATCACCATTTAGATTGAGGGTAGCGATAACAGAGTATTCTTCAGGTTTTAAAAGTGTATTTTGAAGAAAAGCATCGGCTATAACGTCCTTAACAAAAATTTTTCCGGAGGATATTCCTTCCTCATAATATCTGATAGCGGCATCCACGCCCTGTTCATTTTCAATTTTTTTGAATTTGTTTGCCGTAAAAACCCTTTCAGAGAATTCTCTTTCGGCAAGTTCGTAACCCCATTTTTTGAAACCACCTTCGGTGTATTTCATTATGTTACCTTTATGAACAAGTGTTACAGATGGAAGATTATGATCAATGGCATACTGAATTGCGGCTCTCACCAAACGTTCAGTGCCTTCAATCGATACCGGTTTGACACCAATGGCAGTTGTTTCGGGAAAGCGAATATTGGCAACATTCATTTCTTCTTTAAGAAATTTCAAAATTTTCTGCAACTCGGGAGTTCCGGCATCCCATTCTATTCCGGCATAAATATCTTCGGTATTCTCTCGAAAAATGGTAACATGTACTTTCTCGGGATGAAGCAATGGCGTAGCCACACCCTCAAACCATCTAACCGGACGTAGACAAACGTACAAATCGAGTTCTTGGCGCAATGCAACATTGAGCGATCGGATACCTTCTCCAACCGGAGTGGTGAGCGGTCCTTTTATTCCGACCAGATGAGTTCGAAAAGCATCAATAGTTTCTTGCGGTAGCCAACGGCCGGTTTTATTGAAAGCTTTTTCGCCGGCAAGAACTTCTTTCCAATAAATTTTTCGATTGCCCTCAAAAGCCTTTTCGACCGCTTTATCGATAATATGTAGAACACAAGCTGTTATTTCTTTCCCTATTCCATCACCCTCAATATACGGAATGATAGGATCGTTGGGCACATTGAGGGTTTGTCCTTCTTTGGTTATTCGTTGCATAAAAATGATATGAACATTCTTTCGATATTATCTTTTATACCTCCTTATTTATCTAAATAAAAGAAAACACTTTTTTTTGTAATTGCAGACACCGGTTTAATCCTCTGTAACATATATTTAAAAATATGTCATACATGTTTTTTCATTGCATTCAGAGCACTTCCTGCCTTGAACCATTCTATTTGTTGATGATTATATGTATGTGAGGCTTCGAATCTGTCTTTTGTTCCATCGATATGAAGCAGCTCAACCGTTAAGTTTTTACCCGGAGCAAATTCAGTCAAGCCCAGAATGCTGATTTTGTCACGTTCTTGCACCTTATCGTAATCCTCTTTATTCACAAAAGTAAGAGCAAGCATTCCCTGCTTTTTGAGATTAGTCTCGTGAATTCTGGCAAACGATTTCACGAGAATAGCTTTTACATTGAGATGACGAGGTTCCATAGCAGCGTGTTCGCGACTCGAACCCTCACCATAATTTTCTTCGGCGACGATAACCGATCCTACGCCTTTTGCCTTAAACTTACGAGCCAACGCAGGCACAGGGATATATTCAAGTGTCTCCGGATCAAGCACTGCATTTGTTTGATTATTAAAAGCATTCACTGCTCCAATCAACATATTGTCGGAAATATTGTCGAGATGCCCACGAAATTTGAGCCATGGTCCGGCCATCGATATGTGATCGGTAGTACATTTTCCTTTTACTTTAATTAAAAGAGGAAGATTAATAAAATCGTTACCATCCCATGCAGGAAAAGGACTAAGTTTCTGCAATCGTTGCGATTCAGGATCAATATTTATTTCAATGGAACTTCCATCTTCTGCGGGTTGCATATATCCCGGATCTTTCACGTCGAAACCTTTTTCAGGCAATTCAAAACCGATTGGTTCATCCATTTTCACTTTTTCGCCTTTGCGGTTTTCGAGAGTATCTTTTAGCGGATTGAAACACAAGGTACCTGCAATTGTGAGAGCAGCTACCAATTCGGGAGAAGCAACAAAAGCATGTGTATTTGGGTTACCATCATTGCGTTTTGCAAAGTTACGATTGAAAGAGGTAACGATGGAATTGGGACGATCTGTTTTTTCATCCGTGCGTTTCCACTGGCCGATACACGGGCCACATGCATTGGCCATTATTACGGCACCTACTTCTTCAAATTCCCTCAAAATCCCATCACGTTCTGCAGTATAACGAACTTGTTCCGAACCGGGATTGATAATAAATTGCGACTTGACGCTCAAGTCTTTGCTCTTGGCATCACGCACGACAGAAGCTGCACGAGTGAGATCTTCGTAGGAAGAGTTTGTGCATGAGCCAATTAAGCCGGCTTCTATTTTTTCGGGATAATGATTTTCGCGAACAGCTTTAGCAAATTCGGAAATCGGATAAGCTGCATCGGGAGTAAACGGCCCATTAATGTAGGGTTCAAGCTCCGATAGATTTATTTCGATCACCTGATCGTAATAATTATAAGGATTTGAAACAACTTCGGGATCAGGTCGAAGATATTCTCCAATTTTGCGGGCTTCGTCCGCAACTTCCTTTCTGCCGGTAACTTCAAGATAAGCTGCCGACTTTTCGTCGAACGGGAAAATCGATGTCGTGGCGCCCACTTCGGCACCCATATTGCATATAGTAGCCTTTCCGGTTGCAGAAAGAGTAGCCGCGCCATCTCCAAAATATTCGATAATGGCATTTGTTCCACCTTTCACCGTAAGAATTCCTGCAAGTTTCAATATCACATCTTTTGGCGAAGCCCATCCGGATAGTTTCCCTGTGAGTTTTACGCCAATAAGTCGAGGCATTTTGAGTTCCCAAGGCAAACCGGCCATAACATCCACCGCATCTGCCCCCCCCACTCCAATGGCAATCATTGCTAAACCTCCTGCATTAGGAGTGTGGGAATCGGTTCCGATCATCATTCCACCGGGAAAAGCATAATTTTCGAGTACAACCTGATGAATAATTCCCGCTCCAGGCTTCCAAAATCCGATTCCGTATTTATTAGAAACATCACGCAGAAAATCATAAACTTCTTTATTGGTAATTTTTGCCGTTTCCAAATCCGATTCTGCATTTTTGTAAGCCTGAATAAGGTGGTCGCAATGAACTGTTGACGGCACGGCAACTTTGGTCCTTCCGGAATTCATGAGTTGCAGTAATGCCATTTGAGCGGTAGCATCTTGCATGGCTACCCTGTCGGGCGCAAAATCCACATAATCGGATGCGCGTTTATATTCCTTGACCTCAACACCGGGTGAAAGATGTGCAAAAAGTATTTTTTCGGAAAGCGTCATCGGGCGATTTATGACTTGCTTTGCATGTTGAATTTTTTGAGGAAGATTCGCATACACATTGCGAATCATGTCAAGATCGAAAATCATAACAAATATGGTATTTTTATTGAATATGCAATGAAAACTTTGTTTGGCTGTAATTTCAATTTGAACAACCTTATAACTAAAATGTTCGTTTCCTTTCTGAAAATAATAGTTAGATCAACTCTAACCACTAATTCTTTCGGATGTTAAATTTACTCATAAATATTATAACAAATAACTTTTTTCAAAAAAAAATTCATTCCAACAAAATAATAAGCACAGCACCCATGATCATGAAAACCGTTCCGAATAACTTTTTTTCGAATATTTCTTTCTTTGAAAAACATATATCCGAACCCAACGGAAACAATTCCCGACAATTGGAATAATGCCAGCGCATAACCTACCTGCATGTGCGCAAACGAATAGTTGGTGGCCATTTGCATAATCCCCATACATGAAACCAGAGCTAAATAGAGCGGGATATTTCTTTTATAAATGACCTGAAGTTGTTTTTTGGGATCGACACGGTATAAAAAAAGGAAACAAAATGAAAAGAAGGCATTGAAAAAGCACCAAACAACAAACGAAATATTTGGCGAAGATAATAGAATGATTTTTTTGATGAAAATCGCTTCAACAGCATTCAAAAGCATCGCGTAAATTCGGAATTTGATCTCAGTACGTTTCAGTAATCGCCATGAAAATCGCTCCGGTAGTGTGTCGAGGATGAAATAGCTTCCATAAATGATCAATCCCATGCCAAGCAAGCCCCATAAATTGGGAAATTCACCAAGTAAGGGGATACCCACTAAAAGACTGACCACAGACTTGTAGGAATTTATCGGCCCTAAAAGCGAAATATCCCCTTTATCCACTGCTTTTATTAAATAGCCGTTTCCCAAAGCACCAACAAGCCCTCCCGCAATACAATAGATCCAGAATGTCGGGGGAAAACTACTCCAGGAAATATTACCCAGAAAAGGAATACAAATAATGCTCAGCGTGAAAAAGCCCACAAAATTCACCCAAAGAGGATTTTGCTTGGAGGCAGTAAGTTTTTTTTGAAACACATTCGAAAACGGACTCGATAATATTCTAAGAAATAACGCTATGAAGAGAGTCATTGTTAATGATTTTTGCAAAATTAGACAAAGGATGAATAAGACGTTCGGCATTTGCATTATTTTTCGTAATTTCGGCCCAACAAATCACACTGAATCTAATTTTATCGCTGAAAAAATGAACAATGACGAACCAAAAACAACAGAATTGCCCGAGAATGCTTATCGGGAACTCAAAGAAGGAGAAGAATACAAACCGGTGATGCCGGCCGACAAACCTGTGCCAGAAGCAACGCCTTACGCCATCGCTATGGGATTACTTATGGCCGTAATATTTTCGGCAGCTGCTGCTTATTCGGGACTCAAAATCGGGCAAGTATTCGAAGCAGCCATTCCCATTTCCATCATTGCAGTCGGAGCCTCGGCAGCATTTCGCAAGAAAAACGCTTTGGGACAAAATGTCATCATCCAGTCTATAGGTGCTTCATCGGGTGTAATTGTGGCTGGCGCTGTTTTCACCATTCCCGGACTTTATATTTTGCAGGCGAAATATCCCGAAATACAAATCAATTTCTGGCAGATTTTCTTTTCGTCACTGCTTGGAGGTTTTCTGGGAATACTTTTTTTGATCCCGTTTAGAAAATACTTCGTAAAGGATATGCACGGTAAGCTACCTTTCCCCGAAGCCACTGCAACCACCGAAATATTAATGACTGGCGAGAAAGGTGGGAATCAGGCTAAACTGCTTGTAACGAGTGGTCTTATCGGAGGTTTGTTCGACTTTTGCTTCTCGGCTTTTCGTCTCTGGAGCGAAGAAATTACCACACGAATCATTCCTGCCGGAGCAATGCTCGCAGAAAAATTCAAAATGGTTCTAAAATTTAATGTAAGTGCTCTCATCTTCAGTTTCGGATACCTTGTCGGATTACGTTACGCCTTGATTATTACGGTCGGATCGCTTCTTTCTTGGTTGGTATTCGTTCCGTTGGTGAACGAAATTGGTACTTTGTCTGCTTCGCTTGGAGGTGGAGTCAATCCGTTTGCCGCTATGTCTGCCGAAGCCATCTTTTCCACTTATGTTCGTCCCATTGGGATAGGCGCCATTGCTATGGCTGGAATTATCGGCATTATCAATTCTGCAGGCGTTATCGGGAATGCATTCAAATTGGCGATCGGATCTAAAAATGTCACGCAACAAAACGAAAAAACGACACTGCGCACACAACGCGATCTTAAAATGTCGTTTGTGATGTTATTTTTGTTTCTCACGCTCATTGCAGTTTTCATATTTCTACTGATAGGGGTTAAAGTTACGCTTGTGCAGGCCATTGTCGCCTTGATTACCATCACCGTGATTTCATTCCTGTTCACGACCGTAGCTGCAAATGCAATTGCAATTGTAGGATCGAATCCGGTTTCGGGGATGACGCTCATGACCTTGATCCTTTCATCGGTAATATTGACAGCCGTTGGGCTGAACGGATGGCAGGGAATGGTAAGCGGACTCATCATCGGAGGTATTGTTTGCACAGCTCTATCCATGTCCGGTGGGTTCGTCACAGATCTGAAGATCGGCTACTGGATCGGATCGACGCCTGCCAAACAGGAGTCTTTCAAGTTTTTGGGAACGTTGGTCTCGGCCGCAACGGTTGGAGCTGTGATTTTTATTCTGAACGAAGCTTACGGATTTGTAGCAACGCCCGAACATACCAACCCAATGGTTGCACCTCAAGCCAATGCTATGGCTGCAATTATCGAACCATTGATGTCGGGGACAGGCGTTAGTTGGATGTTGCTTGGTATCGGCGCCATCATTGCCGTTTTGGTTAACTGGCTCGGCGTTTCGCCACTTGCCTTTGCCTTGGGAATGTTCATTCCGCTACCGTTGAATTTACCATTGGTTGTAGGCGGATTGCTCAATCACTGGATCAATCATAGTTCAAAAGATAACGAATTAAACAACGCACGTCATCAGCGAGCCATACTTATTTCTTCGGGGTTTATTGCCGGCGCTGCACTATTCGGGGTGATCGGAGCATTGATTATTTTTTTTACCGGAGATGGCGAGGCGCTTAATTTGCACTTATGGGAAAATCCTTCCGGAACGGGAGCACAAATCACTGCATTATGCGCATTCTTGGCATTAGTTGGATATTTCGTTTGGGAATCGATGCAGGCGAAGAAAGAATAATCATAAATATCACATATTAAACACATTATAAACGATTACATTATTTTAATTTTAAAATGAGAAAAACATTTTTTTTGCTTACAGTAGTGTTGATTTTGGTTTCGTGCTCACAAAAGTCAAAAAAAGCTATTAATTCGGATAAAATGGATTATACGCAATACGTCGATCCATTTATTGGAACAGCATTTACCGGACACACTTTCCCCGGTGCAACATATCCGTTAGGGATGATTCAGGCCGGGCCGGAAACAGGTAATTATTCTTGGGAATACTGTTCCGGATATGTTTATGGCGATTCGTTGATTTATGGTTTTTCGCAAACGCGACTAAACGGGACGGGGTGCATAGATTTAGGCGATTTACTCATGCAGCCTTTTGCGGGAGAAAAACGTTCGGATTTGCGAAGCAAATACGATTTTGTCAGCGAAACGGCATCGCCCGGCTATTATTCGGTAAACTTGACCGATAATGACGTGCGCGTCGAAATCACTACATCACCACATGTCGCTTTCCACAAATACACTTTTGCCAAAGGCAAAAAAGCAAATATACTCGCTGATTTTCAAAGCGGACTTGTATGGACTCAACAACATTTGCCGACCAGTGTGATTGCGAATGAAGTGAATTTCGAAAACAACCATACCATCTCGGGAATGACGCGTCGTCGCGAATGGGTGGATCGCACCTATTATTTCGTTATCGAATTCGATAAACCGATTCTGGCTCAGGAAAAATTACCCGAGCAAGATCCCCGCGAGAAGGCTCCACGCTACATTTTTACCTTCGATATGAAAAACGATACGATACTGAATATGAAAATCGCCTTATCATCCACAAGCATCGAAGGAGCAAGATCAAATTTGAAGGCTGAAGTTCCGCATTGGGACTTCAACGTTACTCACGAAAATGCAAAAACCGAATGGAACAAATATTTGTCGCGTATTCAAATCGATGGAACCGACAGTCAGAAAACCAATTTCTACACTGCTTTATATCACTTATTTATCCAGCCTAACAACATTGCAGACGTGGACGGCAAATACGTCGGTCCCAATCGGCAAATTTCGCAATCTTCGGGAGGTAAATTTTATTCAACCTGGTCGCAATGGGATATTTTTAGGGCGGCATTTCCTCTCTATACGGTTGTAAGTCCGGAATTGATTCCCGAATTCGTAAACTCGATGCTCGATTACAGCGAACAGCAAGGACATTTGCCAGTATGGGCCTTGTGGGGTCAGGAAACATACACGATGATCGGTAGTCACTCTGTTCCGATGGTTGTTGATGCCTACCTGAAAGGATTTACAGGATTTGATGCCGAACGAGCATATAACGAAGTAAAAAAATCACTTACAATAAATACGCCGGACAATAACTGGAGATTGTACGATCGATACGGGTATTTCCCATTCGATTCCGTGCGAGTAGAATCGGTTTCAAGCACGCTCGAATGTGGTTTCGACGATTATTGCGCAGCAATGATGGCTCAGCAACTCGGAAAAACTGCCGATTTCGGTTTCTTCAACAAACGTGCTCATTACTATAAAAACCTATACGATCCATCCGTCGGATACATGCGCGGCCGTGATAGCAAAGGGAATTGGCGGACTCCATTCGATCCGCTGATGCTTGCGCATGGCGCTTCTGACGTTGGAGGGGATTATACCGAAGGAAATGCAGCACAATATACATGGCATGTTCTTCAGGATATTCCGGGACTTCTTTCACTGATGGGAGATAAAAAAATGGCAGTCGAAAGGCTTGATTCCCTGTTTTATACTACGGCCAAGCCAACCAATACCCTTTCCGACGTTACCGGACTTATCGGACAATATGCGCATGGCAACGAACCCAGTCATCATATTGCATACCTTTATACTTATTTGGACGAATCGTATAAAACTCAAGAACTTGTTCGACAAATCTGCACCGATTTCTATAAAAACAAACCCGATGGTCTGATAGGAAATGACGACTGTGGCCAAATGTCGGCGTGGTTCATTCTTTCTTCTCTCGGATTTTATCCGGTCAACCCTGCCGATGGAGAATTTGTTTTTGGCGCTCCTCAATTGCCTTCCGCAAAAATAAATGTCGGGAATGGCAAAATATTTTCGATGGAAGCAAAGAATTTGTCTATCGACAATAAATACGTCGAAAAAATTGAACTAAACGGCAAGCCTTATGATAAAAAAACAATCAGTTATAAAGACATTATGAATGGAGCTTCACTGATATTTTACATGTCGGCTACTCCTAAAAAATAATAGAACGATAACTTTCTCAAAACAGCTGTGCTCGAAATTGGACGACAGCTGTTTTTTATTTTGTTATGCAAATCATGAAATGAAGATTATAGGATTTACTATGCAATCATTCAAAAACTTACCCGATGGATATGCCCTAATCAGAGAAATAGATGCATTCAAAAACAAGCATGACTTCACCCGAATTAATCTGTATGCATTTATCGTTTTCGGAGCAATGATGCTGATGCTTATTAAAACACCTTTCGAAATTCCTCATTTAACGGATACGTGGTTTGATATGGTTCTATTCAGTATCTTGATTAGCATTGCAATACTGATATATATGGTTTTGCATGAAGTTGTTCACGGCATTTTTATTTACCTGACAAGTGGCGAAAAACCTTCATTCGGGATAAAACTCCCTTATGCTTTTGCAGCGTCGCCTGTGTATTTTGACAAACGCAGCTATATTGTTATTGCTTTAGCTCCGATTGTTTTGTTTGGAATAATGTTGTGCTGGTTCAATATAATCGTTCCTACGGAGTGGTTTTGGTTTGTATATATTCTTCAAATAATAAACCTTTCGGGCTCGATGGGCGATGTATATGTTTTCGGCATTGTGTTGCGCTTACCGTCCGATACGCTTGCTTATGATACGGGAACGCAAATGCAATTTTATTCGAAAAAAGTTTGATTGTAAAGCAAATAATGCAAAAAGGAACGTTCATCGAATTTCTTCAATGATTTGTTCCTTTTCGACAATAATAATATGCTGAAATTATCCTTCAGCCAAATTTATCTTTTATACCTTTGCCAAAGCCTGTTCAAGATCGGCAAGGATATCATCGATGTTTTCAATACCAATTGACAAACGAATCATATCGGGAGTAACTCCAGCAGCTTTCAATTCTTCATCATTGAGCTGTGCATGAGTAGTCGTTGCTGGATGAATGACAAGCGACTTTGCATCGGCCACATTCGCCAAATGCGAAAATAATTCGAGCGAATCGATAAATTTGGCTCCTGCTTCTCTCCCACCCTTTATTCCAAAAGTAAAAATGGATCCTGCTCCATTTGGAAAATAACGATCGGCCAATGCTTTGTACTTGTTTCCCTGTAGGTTCGGATAATTAACCCAACTTACTTTCGGATGATTAGCAAGATAGTTTACCACCTTGCGAGTGTTTTCTACATGCCTTTCTACGCGCAACGATAGTGTTTCGATTCCCAGCAAAAGCAAGAACGAGGAAAGAGGTGAAATGGCAGCTCCCGTATCGCGCAACAATTGGGCCCGAATTTTTGTAGTGAAGGCAATTTCACCCAAATCGCCAAATACCAATCCATTATAATGAGGATCCGGTTCTATGAATCCGGGAAAATTTCCGTTTTTCCAATCAAACTTTCCCGATTCCACGATTACACCACCCAGTGTTGTACCATGTCCGCCAAGAAATTTGGTCGCCGAATGCACTACTATATCCGCGCCATGCTCAATGGGCCGAAACAGATAAGGCGTCCCGAAAGTATTGTCCACAATCAGCGGAAGACCGTGTCGATGAGCAATTTCAGCCACCGCCTCCACATCTATTAGATTGATGCCCGGATTCCCGATTGTTTCGATGAACAATGCTTTGGTTTTTGACGTAATAGCTTTTTCGAAATTTTCGACAACATCGGGATCTACAAAAGTTGTCGTTACTCCAAGTTTGGGCAATGTTACGCTGAAGAGGTTATATGTTCCACCATAAAGTGTGCTTGCAGCAACGATATGGTCGCCGCTATCGGCTATATTGAGAACCGCATACGTAATTGCGGCTGAACCCGATGCAACCGTGATTCCGGCAGTTCCACCTTCAAGTTTCGAAACACGCTCGTCAACTACCGCAGTAGTGGGATTTGTCAAACGAGTGTAAATATTTCCGGCATCGGTCAGTGCAAAACGATTTGCGGCCTGATCGGCACTCTCAAAAACATACGATGTTGTCTGATAAATTGGAACGGCCCTTGAGCCCGTCGGATCAAGTGTTTGACCTGCATGTACCTGCAGCGTTTCAAACTTAAAGTTTTTTTCTTGTTTTGCCATAATAAGCTGTAATTATTAATTGATTTATGTTTGAATTTCTTTTCTGCAAAAATAGAGTAATATAGTTTATAAGTTAGAATATATCGATAAATAAGGATATATTTTCTATATTTGCAGTATTATATAGATAATTTACGTGATAGAATAACTAAAATAATCGATTAGCAGAATAAAATTTCTTTTCTATGTATCAACCCGACGAAACTGATCTCAAAATTTTAAAAGCTTTGCAGGAAGATGGTCGCCTGACAACCAAAGAATTGGCTGCAAAAGTAAATCTGTCGGCCACACCCGTTTACGAAAGAGTACGTAAACTCGAAAAAGAGGGCTTTATCAAAAAATATGTAGCGATTCTCGATTACGAAAAACTCAATCGAGGCTTCGGCGTATTTTGTAATATCAAACTCAAACAAATTAACTCGACTATTGCCAATAATTTCGTGAATTTTGTTGCGCAAATTCCCGAAGTTACCGAATGCTACAACATTTCGGGAGAATATGATTATCTGCTTAAAATTCAAGCTCCCGACATGAAATATTACCAATCG
>JARKPE010000035.1 GCA_029975415.1 Dysgonamonadaceae bacterium
TGATTGGGTATGGAACAGCACGAAAAGTAGATTTAACAGGTTCTATTGGTAGCGTTACGAATGATGTAATTTCGAAACAACCTGCTCTCAACGCATTACAATCTATTCAAGGCAAAATTTCAGGCGTAAATATTGTCAATAATGATGCGCCCGGATCTTCCCCCACAGTAGTTATTCGAGGTTTAGGCACTGCTTTAGGAGGACGCGAACCTCTGTATATTGTTGATGGCTTTCCTGTTACTGATATAAAAAACATCAGTTCTTCTGACATATTGACTATGGATATTCTGAAGGATGCAGCCTCCGCTTCTATATATGGAGTACGTGCAGCAAATGGGGTTGTGCTGATTACTACGAAAAAAGGGAAAACAGGCAAACCTAAAATTGATGTTGAATCCTATGTAGGAATGAAAAATATTTTGAATCAAGTGAAAATGGCCAATGCTCAACAATATGTTGAACACTATAACCAAAATCAACAGATGATAAAGATCGCTGATCCGACAAAAGATCCTAAACTATTAAAAGAAGCTTCAGCACAACCTTATGACACTGATTGGTACGATGAATTAATAAGAACCGGTATTACAACAAACAACCTTGTATCGATTAATGGTGGTAGTGAAAATGTTAATTACTACGTGAGTTACAATTACTACGATGAATCAGGAATATTGGACGGCCAAAAATACAGAAGATCAACCATCAGAAATAATAACCAATACTTTTTGTTTGATAAGAAACTGACAATAAACCAAACGGTAAATCTTTCGTTTTCAAATGAAACTCCAAAACCGTTCGGAGCATTTAATGAAGCTTATCGCCAATCGCCATTGGTTCCGGTTAAATATCCCAATGGCAAATGGGGAATGCCCTTCGTAAATACTACCACCGGTATTGCAACGTATGAAGGAGCTTCAACCGACAATTTCGGAAAACTAAACTCGATTGGTAATCCTGTTTATACGGTTGAAAGTTATAACCAAAAAAATAGCACATTTACCCTTCAAGGCGGTTTCGAAGGCGAATACAAGATTGCAGATTTTCTGAAAGTCAGTTCACGTTTTGGAGCGACAAAGTATTATTCTAAAGAACGTTCTTTTTCAGACATAAAAGATGCATGGCTTGCTTCTGACCCAACACGCACGGAACAGCAGTTTGAAACATTAAAAGCCGCAAATCCATCGGCACTTTCCTATGCTTATAATTCACTCAATCTGAAAAACATTGATACTTACCGTTGGACTTGGGAAGGTTTTGCAACGTTCAACAAACGATTCGACAAACATAACCTGGAAGCTATTGTCGGACTATCGAGAGAAGAATATGGAATCGGCAGCATGAGTTCTATGCTAGGATACGAAGTGCCATCAAAATCGCAATACTGGAATATGAGCATGGTATCTGGCGATTACACCACAGAAATTGACCAATATAGCTATACTCCTACAGCAATCGCTTCGTATTTCGGTCGTGTTCAATACAATTACAACAATAAGTATTATTTTTCGGGTGTAATTCGTAGAGATGGATCCAGCACTTTTAAGGAAAATGGTGAGTTTTGGGGTACATTCCCATCCATAGGATTGGGATGGACTATCTCTCAGGAGGACTTTATGAAAAATCAGGATTTCATCAATTATCTTAAATTAAAAGGCACTTGGGGAGAGCTCGGTAACCAAAACATTCCATTAAATATATCACAAGTCATTACAAATACCGGCAGTGCCAATACCAATTACGTATTTGGAGCCGATCAACACCTGGTATATGGAGCATCTTTCGGAACTCCTGCTAAAGACCTAAGCTGGGAAGTCACGCGTGAGTGGGGATTCGGCATTGATTATGCTATCGTAAATGAAAAATTATCAGGGAGCATTGATTATTACAATAAAACCAATACCAATACGATTTTATTAGTAAATCCTATCTTGGACTCACCATACGAAGGAAGTTTCTATGATCATGGAGCTAAAGTACGTAACTCGGGTGTTGAATTCTCGATAAATTGGAGAGACAAACTTGCAAACGGGCTTGTTTACGAAATTGGGGCAAATTACTCTTACAACAAAAATCGCGTACTGGACGTAAAGCCGACGTATAACGGAGCTACCGGAGGCAGTTTAAATGATGGACAGATAACAAAACGTTTGCAAGAAGGACAACCCCTTTATGCATGGTGGATGTATGAAGATGATGGCGTTTGGCAAACACAGGAAGAAATTAACAATGCAACGGTCAAATATGGTACTCCTCAACCAGGTCAATTAAAATACAAAGATCAAAATTCCGATGGAGTAATCGACGATCGCGACAAAGTATATTTTGGTTCGTACTTGCCTACAAGTAACTATTCTATTCATTTGGGATTTGAATATAAAAATTTCGATTTCAATCTCGATGGTTATGGAGTTGCAGGCAACAAAGTGTATAACGGTTTGAAATATGGTAGGATTGACGGCGGAGAAAATATTGCCGAATCGACCTTTAAAAACAGATGGACAGGTCCGGGCTCTACCAATGTTCACCCGGGTCCTAACAGAATGCCGAGAGCATCATCCTATTATCTTGAAAGTGGAGCATTCTTTAGAATTAACAATATTTCGTTAGGCTACACGTTCAATAATCTGATCGCCCAAGGCACAAGTTTGCGACTGTTCACTACAGCTCAAAACCCGTTCATGTTTACAGGATACTCGGGATTTTCTCCAGAAATCTCGGGATTTTCTCCAGAATCCGGTTCCGACGGAAATCCAAGCCTTACTACCGGCATCGAGCTATCGGCTTATCCTACCACCAGAAACTTATTATTTGGTATTAATTTGCAATTCTAAAAAATAGATTGATCATGAAGAAATATAAAAATATAGCATTTGCAAGTCTTTTGATGCTACTTGTATGGTCTTGCAGCGACAACGATTTTCTCAACGTTGATTCGAGAGAAAGAATCGAAGCGCAAGACAGTGAAGAAAATTATACTCCCGAACAGTTTTTAACGGGAGTGTATGGGATGTTCACGGATTGGGATTACGCCTTCTCTTTTCTTGCCGTTACCGAAATTATTTCAGACAATGCCGACAAGGGAAGTTCTCCCGGTGACACAGGAGCCGACAAAAACCTTTTTGACGAATTGACTTTTACAAGCACTGCCGGTTCGCTGAGAGACATGTGGAAACGTTGGTACAAAACGATTGGAAGAGCTACCCAATCCATCGAATATACTGAAAATTATGGACTTACGGATGAGAGCTATAAAAATAGATTGATAGGCGAAGCCAAATTTTTACGTGCAGTATGTTATTTTTGGCTTGTCAGGGGTTGGGGTGATGTACCACTCCAGCATATCAATCCTGCCGAAAGAGCTCCCAAAGAAGATGTTTACGCATTTATCGAACAGGATTTGAAAGATGCAATGGCCGTATTACCGACCTCTTACAGTGCAAGCGATTTGGGTAGAGCAACTAAAGGTGCTGCTCAAGGCTTATTATCTAAAGTTTATTTGTACGAAGAAAAGTGGCAAGACGCTTACGATGCAGCCAACGAAGTAATAAACTCTCCTGCTTACGGATATGAATTGTTGGACGATTACTCGATGATTTGGCGCGTGGAAGGGGAAAATTCATCAGAATCACTCTTTGAAATTCAAGCGCGAGGAGATTCCCCTGCTCATGGAGTTCAGCAATATTCCCAAACACAAGGAGCACGCGGTACAACCGGATGGGGTTGGGGATTCAATACTCCATCCGAAAATCTGCTGAAAGCATTTAATGATGAAGGAGATGTGGTTCGCCGCAATGCCACTATCATGTTTCGAAATTCTGTTCTCTACGATGGATATGTATTAGGGAATACCGAAAATCCGATGTATAACTATAAGGCATATTCGAGTAAGAACAAAGGGGCTGGTGATACCGATAAAAATATCAGATATTTACGTTTAGGAGAGATCTATCTTATCAAAGCTGAAGCTGCCAACGAGTTGGGACAAACAACTCAGGCTTTAGGAGCTCTAAATGAAGTTCGCAGAAGAGTTGATCTCCCGGATGTTACTACCACGAATAAAGAAGAGCTCCGCAAAGCAATCTGGAAAGAACGCCGGTTGGAACTTGCTTTCGAACATGATCGCTGGTTCGATCTCATCCGGACAGGACAAGCTAAAGATGCAATGGCAGCTAATGGAAAAAACTTTGTTGTTGGCAAACACGAGTTGTTCCCTATTCCCAACCAACAGACAATTGATACGCCAGACATGACCCAAAATCCCGGATGGAACTAAATAAATTTATACACGAATAATTTGGCAAGAGTTGGGAGAGAATATCTCTCCCTCTCTTATTTTATCACATAACATTCGGTTTCAACCAAATGAAAATTTATATTTTTCGATCAAGTCTTTGATACTCGAAAAACCTCATTTAGGTATTGATTCGAAAAATGCACCTCGAAAATATTTCATATTCATCAAATAAAAGGAGAAAGATGTAAAGTGGCTTTTACGGATATTGATTGCTGTTGGTGATCCATCAGGACACTTATTCCTCCTTCAAACTTTCAAAAAAATATATAATATCACGTGAAAACAAAAAACAAACGAAATAATATATTCCGATTCGGGATACCTTTCATTACATCTGTCAGCATCATCGTATCGTTTTTCTTGACATCATGTAACGATAAAAGCAGCAATAATACTGAAAAAGAAAATTCCTACGAGAATGAAGAAGAGGTTACCAATCGTCCCATGACTTTTTCCTCCGACGACGAATTTCTCGATTTCATCCAGCAAACTCATCTCAATTATATGTGGGAAGGTGCCGAAAAAACTTCGGGTTTGGCCTGCGAACGCATTCATCTGGATGGCGTTTATCCTGAAAACGATGCCGATGTGGTAACAACAGGCGGAAGCGGTTTCGGAATAGCCGGCCTCATCGTAGGTATCGATCGCGGGTTTATTCCTCGATCGGAGGGTGTGACGCGACTTCATCAAATCGTAGATTATTTGGAAAAAGCCGATCGTTTTCACGGTGTATGGCCACATTGGATGCATGGGCCTACCGGTAAAGTGAAGCCCTTCGGACAGAAAGACAACGGCGGTGATTTGGTTGAGAGTGCTTTTTTGATGCAGGGATTGCTTTGCGTTCGCGAGTATTTCAAGAATGGAAATGAATCCGAAAAATTGCTCGCCGCGAAAATCGATACCCTTTGGCGCGACATGGAATGGGATTGGTATCTCAATGGCAAGGACGTTCTGTATTGGCATTGGAGTCCCGAATATCAATGGGAAATGAATTTTCCGCTCGAAGGATACAACGAGTGTCTCATCGCGTATATTTTGGCTGCTTCATCGCCTACACATACCATTCCGGCTTCAGCTTACCACAACGGATGGGCACGCAAAGGTAATATAGTAAGCGATAAAATCGCCTATGGCCTGCCGTTGATTTTAAAACACAACGGTGCAGAAGATTATGGAGGTCCGCTGTTTTGGGCACATTACTCCTACATCGGGTTGAATCCGAAAGGATTAAAAGACAACTATGCCGATTATTGGGAACTCAACCGCAACCAAACGCTTATCAATTACCGATATTGTGTCGAAAATCCGAAAGGGTACAAAGGTTACGGCGAATCGTGCTGGGGACTGACTGCAAGTTATTCCGTGAACGGATATGCAGCGCATGCACCGATGAAAAACGATTTGGGAGTCATTACGCCAACCGCGGCGTTGTCGAGTTTCCCTTACACACCCGAAGAGTCGATGAAAGCGCTTCACCATTTTTATTTCGCACTGGGTGATCGAATTTGGGGAAAATACGGTTTTTACGACGCTTTCAGCCTTCAAGATCGTTGGTATCCACAACGCTATCTGGCTATTGATCAACTGACGATCGCCCCAATGATCGAAAATTATCGGACAGGGTTGCTGTGGAAACTATTCATGCAAGCTCCCGAAATTCGGGAAGGACTGAAAAAACTTGGATTTACATATACCCTATCATAAAACGAAATTTTTTGGAACATGAAAGATTTGAAGTACGTTATTATTTTAGTTTTGAGCTTAATAATTATTTCGAGTTGCGATCAGAAAAATAAAAACTCGGAAACATCTCACGGCAAATGGAAAAGTTTGAGTGGCGACAAGCGCATTGAGCAACGGGTAGATTCTGTGCTGAAACTGATGACCCTCGAAGAGAAAATCGGTCAAATGACTCAGTTCTCTGCCAACTGGTCTATCACGGGCCCCGTCATGTCCGACGATTTCAAACCCTATCTATATAAAGGTTTGATTGGAAGTATTTTCAACGCAACCTCAGTGGAAGGCATCCGTAAGCTGCAGCAGATAGCTGTAGATTCCACTCGTTTGGGAATCCCGATTCTCTTCGGACAAGATGTGATTCACGGTTATAAAACGATATTTCCGATTCCGCTGGGTGAAGCCTGTTCGTGGGATTTGGCGATGATGGAACAGACGGCACGAATAGCAGCCATCGAAGCCGCTTCGGACGGTATCAACTGGACGTTTGCCCCCATGGTTGACATTTCGCGCGATGCCCGCTGGGGACGTGTGATGGAAGGGGCCGGCGAAGATCCCTATTTGGGAAGCCGTATAGCCGAAGCCCGAGTAAAAGGTTTTCAAGGTGAAGGGGGATGGCAATCGTTGTCGGATGTTGCTACGCTTTTGGCGTGTGGAAAGCATTTTGCCGCCTATGGCGCTGCCGAATCGGGTAGAGACTATAATACGGCCGAACTTTCGGAACATACGCTTCGAAATGTATATTTGCCGCCTTATCAGGCAGCATTGGAGGCCGGTGTGGGCACTTTCATGGCTTCGTTCAACGAAGTCAACGGCGTTCCGGCCACAGCCAGTCGTTGGCTATTGACCGACATCCTTCGCCAAGAATGGGGATTTCGCGGTTTTGTGGTTAGCGATTATACCGGCATCAACGAGCTGGTTCCACACGGCGTGGCAAAAGACGAAAAGCAGGCTGCCGAACTTGCAGTGAATGCCGGAGTGGATATGGATATGACCGGCGCTACATATATCAAATATCTCTCCGAGCTTGTCGAAGAAGGCAAAGTATCGGAAAAAACCATCGATAATGCCACGCGCAGTATTCTCGAAATGAAATTTTTGCTGGGTCTCTTCGACGATCCCTACCGATATCTGGATGAAAATCGGGCAAAAGCAAACACCGAAAAACCCGAATTTATCGAAACGGCACGAATGGCTGTAGCCTCATCGTTGGTTTTACTCAAAAACGACAACGATCTTCTTCCGATAAAAAAAGATCGGGCTGCCCGCATCGCTCTCATCGGACCGCTTATGAATGATTCCGTCAATCTGAATGGCGAATGGGCCGGATTGGGAGATCGGAATAAAAGCGTTTCGATTCTCAAAGGGATGACCGAAGCCTACAAAGGCACAAATGTGAAATTAAATTACGCTCAGGGTTGCACAATCACCGAATCGAGCCCCGCAAGCATTGCACAAGCCGTTTCGGCTGCACGCCTTTCCGATGTAGTGCTGGTGGCCGTAGGCGAAGATTTCAACTGGTCGGGCGAAGCAGCCTGTCGTAGCGATATTCGGTTGCCCGAAGCACAACGACAACTATTGAAAGCATTAAAAGAAACGGGAAAACCCATTGCCCTGATCGTGTTGAGCGGGCGCCCGCTCGATTTGTCGTGGGAAGACTCACAATTTGACGCTATCCTCCAAGCCTGGTTTCCCGGAAGAGAAGGCGGGCACGGAATTGCCGACGTAATCTCAGGTGAATACAATCCGTCGGGACGTCTGGTGATGTCTTTCCCACGCAATGTCGGGCAAATTCCCATTTATTATAATCACAAGAACACCGGTCGTCCGGTTGATCCGGCTCATCCCGATGTCGATTACAAATCGCGCTATCTGGATGTGGCTACCACTCCGCTTTATCCTTTCGGATATGGATTGAGTTACACAACTTATGCTATCAGTAATGCCAAAATCGATAAATCGACGATGAAGTCGAAAACCGATAAAATCACGGTTTCGGCAACTGTCGAAAACACCGGTTCGATGGATGGCGAAATGGTTGTGCAACTCTATGTTCGCGATTTGGTAGGGAGCGTAACGCGACCTGTGAAAGAATTGAAAGGATTCCGGAAAGTGGCATTGAAAGCCGGTGAAAGCAAACCGATAACATTTGAACTTTCGTCGGAAGATTTGGCTTTTTATGGTATCGATATGAAAAAGAAAACCGAACCCGGCGAATTTAAAGTGTGGGTTGCCCAACATTCGGCCGACAATTCCAACGAACTTTCATTTTCGGTTACAGAATAATATGGACTGAAATGAAGAAAAATAAAATTGCCTTTGCATTGATTATCGCTTCAATTGTCGGTATGCTCGATATCGGACTTCGGGCACAACAAACCCGATCGACCACGTATTGCAATCCGCTCGATGTGGATTATACCTACATGATCTACAATTCCGATCGGGATATTTCTTACCGATCGGGAGCCGATCCGGCAGTGGTGGAATTTCGAGGCGAGTATTATATGTTCGTAACCCGATCGATGGGATATTGGCATTCGTACGATTTGCAGAACTGGAATTTTATCGAACCCGAGAAATGGTATTTTCAGGGAAGCAATGCTCCTGCGGCTCACAATTACAAAGATTCGGTGCTTTACGTAACCGGAGATCCTTCGGGATCGATGAGCATTCTCTACACCGACAATCCGAAAAAAGGCGATTGGAAAGCGGTTCCTGCGATTCTGCATAATTTGCAGGATCCCGATTTGTTTATCGACGACGATGGTTCTGCTTACATGTTTTGGGGATCGTCCAACCTCTATCCTATTCGCGGAATGCGATTGGACAAAAATCATCGATTTTTGCCCGTGGGCAAACCGGATTCTTTGTTCAATAAGAATATGGAACTGCATGGTTGGGAACGTTTCGGAGAAAACAACGGCGATACCATACCGGGCTATATCGAAGGTCCGTGGCTCACCAAACACAACGGCAAATATTACATGCAATACGCCGCGCCCGGAACGGAATTCAATGTCTATGGGGACGGGGTGTACGTAGCCGATCACCCGATGGGGCCTTATATGTATGCCCCGAATAATCCGATCAGTTTTAAACCGGGAGGTTTTATGAATGGGGCGGGACATGGAAGCACGGTGCTTGGACCGCAAAACACCTATTGGCACTTTGCGTCGATGGCTTTATCCTACAATGTCAACTGGGAAAGACGTCTTTGCATGTACCCGCTCTTTTTCGATCGCGACGGACTGATGTGGACGGATGCTTCTTATGGCGACTATCCACATTTTGCTCCGTCGGAACCCGGGAAAAAGGGTGAATTTTCCGGATGGATGTTGCTTTCGTATAAAAAACCTGTCAAAGTCTCTTCTGCTGTGGAAGATCACACGGCGCAAAAGTTGACGGACGAAAATGCCAAAACCTTTTGGCTTGCCGAAAGCAACGACAATATGCAGTGGGCGGAAATCGATTTGTTAAATCCCTGTACGGTAAGAAGCATTCAGATCAATTATTTCGACTACAAATCCGATCTATACGGTCGTATCGACGGATTGCGACATCGATATACGGTGGAAGGTTCGCTCGACGGCAAAACGTGGCAAACCTTGATCGACAAAAGCAACAGCTACAGGGATGCTCCAAACGATTATGAGGAATTTACCCTACCGCAACGGGTGCGTTATGTTCGTTACAAACACATGGAAGCACCGACACCGCATCTGGCGATTTCCGACATCCGCATTTTCGGAACAGGCAATGGCGAAAAACCGCATAAAGTAAACGGATTCAAAGTGGAAAGAAAAGACGACCGGCGTGATGCTTTTTTAACGTGGAAGGCTCAGGAAAATGTACAAGGGTATAATATTCGATGGGGAATCGCGCCGGATAAACTGTACAACTCGTGGCTGATTTACGACGACAACCAATTGATGATGCGCTCACTTACTACCGATCAGCAATACTATTTCACGATCGAGGCTTTTAACGAAAACGGGATCTCCGAACAAAGCACACCTATTCATGTGAAATGAATGAATCCGCTATTATGAAAGGACAAAAGAGTGGCCGGACGGTCACTCTTTGTTCTTTTTGGGAGATGATGGTCCGAATTTTCTGTCGGAACGGAACGTTTTCTTTTCGCTCGTCCCTCTTCTTTCTTTTTTCTCAAATCGTGTGTTCGATGAGGATTTTTCGTTGAACTTGCGCGCAGGTTTAAAATCCCGTTTAGGGCGAAACTCGCTTTTCCCCTGCTCATCTTCCGACAATCTCTCTCTACGTTTGAAAGGTTTCCGTTCAAACGACGGATTGTCGCCGCGATTTTTATTGCCACTCTCTCGTTTATAAGGTCTTTTTGCCTCTTCTTTATCGGAGAAGCTTTTTCTCCTATCGGATGAAAAGTCTTTTCCTTTGAAATCTTCATAAGGTTTTCGTCGTGGCACTTCAGCGGCTTTCGATCCTCTGCGTTCTCGACGAATGGCATTTTCGGGACGTTCGTCGCGATCATGATCATCACGCTTGCCCGAAAATATTTCAAATTCACGCATTTCACATTCCAATTGACCGTTGAAAAGGAAGAAGCGCTTTGTGGGTTTTAATCCAATTTTATCGAAAAGTTCTTTTCGATAGCTCAGTATATAAGCGTCGTATCCGACAAAAACATGCTTCAATCTTTCGCCAATAGTGGCATAAAGGGCCTCGATATCATCCACCTTGATGCGTTCACCGTAAGGAGGATTTGTCATCAGTACACCGGGAGGTTGTGGTGCTTCGGTATATTGTTGTATCGATTTAACCGAAAGATCGATGTATTTCTTCAAACCGGCGTTTTTTACATTTTTTTCGGCAACGGCAATCGCTTTCGGTGAAATATCAGAGCCGATAATGCGAAATTCAAAATCGTGTGCACCGGAATCGTCGTTATAGATTTCGCTGAAAAGTTCTTCGTCGAAATCGCTCCATTTTTCGAAAGCAAAATGTTGGCGATGAATTCCGGGAGGAATACCTAAAGCTATCATCGCAGCCTCGATGAGCAATGTTCCCGATCCACACATCGGATCGATAAAAGTGCTTTCGCCACGCCAACCCGATTTCAGTATCATTCCGGCTGCGAGCACTTCATTGAGTGGAGCTTCGGTTTGTGCGACACGATAACCCCGCTTGTGCAGAGATTCACCCGAACTGTCGAGCGACAACGTACATTTATTGTGCGAAACATGAATATTAAAAACCAAATCGGGATTAGTTACACTCACTGAAGGACGTTTACCATATTTTTCGGTAAACCAGTCGGCAATGGCATCTTTGGTACGGTATGCCACAAACTTGGAATGGGTGAAAATATGCGAATTTACGACCGCATCTATCGAAAAAGTTTGATCGAGCGTAAGGTATTGATCCCAATCGACCGATTTTAAAGACTGATAAACTTCATCGGCATCGCGTGCCGTGAACTGAAAAATCGGTTTGAGAATATTAAGCGCCGTACGGCAATGGATGTTTGCTTTGTAAAGAAGAGCCTTGTCCCCGGTGAAAGATACCATGCGAGTGCCAATTTCCACATTTTCGGCGCCTAACGAAAGGAGTTCTTCGGCAAGCACATCTTCGAGTTCGGCCATCGTTTTGGCAATAATCGGGAATTGTTCGGGTTTATTCATTCTGAATGTTTCGAGAATTTGACTGTAAAGATACGTGATAATTTTCAATCGACATACACGTTAGCCGATTTAATGACGAGAAGATTTAATGATGTGAGGATGTGAAAAATGGTTTATTCAACTTTCGCAAGTCTCATTCGCCCGACAGCGTGAGGAGGTTGGAGAATTACGGATTTTCGCAACGCAGAATTTATTCGATGCAGCTGCAATGGTTCTGCCTTTCAGGCAGGGGTGGTAGGGGTGTCATTGTCCGTAGGTCGCCGACCTGCGGTTATGAAAGTTATTGCCTTTCAGGCAGGAATTCAATATGTCAATGCGAATAATGTGCCAATGAATTCACTGTGAGAATGTGATGATGAAATAATTTCAAAACATCGAACTGAAAATGTTATTGCCTTTCAGACAAAGGTGAGGGGGTGAATTGAAGGGTTTCACTGCGATGGATTTCTGTCTTCGAGGATGTTTTTTGGCTTGGAAAGCCGAATTTTCATAACCGCAGAATGAATTCTGCGGCAAGAATCAGCATTAGAAATCTGCCTGAAAGGCAGAACATCAGATATTCATACGAAACACTAACCAACAATCCGAGAGAATATCATAACCCCCTGCTGCCTGGAGGACAATTGATAATTGACAATAGAGTTTATCTTTAATAATTTATTATAGCGTTCTTTTTCATAAATTTGTGATACAAAAAAAGGATATCATAAAATGAAATACGACAAAGTTCGAAAAAATCCGAGTCAGTTGCTCTCTTTAACAGGTTTTACCCCCGAGGAATTTGAAGCTTTCGTTCCTACCTTTGAATATCATTGGAATGAGTACTATAGTCGTTTCACGTTAAAGGGGAAACCCCGTCAGAGAATTTCCTATAACCGAAAAAGCAGTCAGTTGCCCTTGATAAGAGACAAACTTCCGTTCATCCTCTCTTACCTGAAAAATAATACGTTACAGGAATATCACGGTGCAACTTACGGCATGACGCAGCCCCAATGCAACGAATGGATCCACCGTTTATCGGATATCCTGCTCAAGTCGCTTAAAACCCTCGAGGAATTGCCGGATAGGAACCATTTGCGGATTAAATACCTGGCCGGACAATGTCGGGATATATTGCTCGACGGGACGGAAAGGCCGATTGAACGTCCGCAAGATTCGGACAGGCAAAAATCCTGTTACAGTGGGAAAAAAAACTTCATAGTGTGA
>JARKPE010000042.1 GCA_029975415.1 Dysgonamonadaceae bacterium
AAATTTGCAAACAGGATGCACATTTTCCCTGACAATTTTATGCATCGAGAAAAGAAAAGCGTGAAATCTTGAAAACGGCAATTTGAATGTCTGCCGAAATATACCTGCTTTTCCCAAAATAATTGACTTGCGGATTTTAGGAATAAAAAAATATTACCAAAAACTTTGAATATTTATTTTGATTTGCTATATTTGCCCTGTTCTAATTAAAAAATCGCAAAACGTTTAACTTAAAAAATGATCTATGACACCTAAAGAAAAAAAATTATGGAAACTGACGAAAGGAGCTTTATTCCTTGTTTTTTGCTTGTTTTCGTTCAGTATGTTTGCACAAAATCACACAGTTAGAGGAACAGTGAAAGATGCCTCTGGAGAACCATTAATCGGAGTAACGGTTCAAGTACAAGGGACTTCTTCAGGAACGGTTACCGACCTGAATGGAAAGTTTGAATTGGAAAATGTTCCGGCCAATGCTGTTCTCGACTTTTCGTACGTGGGAATGCAGCCCCAGTCGGTTGCCGTAAATGGCAGATCGACTATTGATATTACCATGCGTGAAGACGTGGCTGCTTTGGATGAAATTGTGGTTGTAGGATATGGGACACAAACAAGGAGAGAGATTACAGGTTCGGTTGCGAATGTTTCAGAAAAAGATTTTAACAAAGGCTTAACTAAAGATGCTGCGGATTTGCTACAAGGAAAAGTTGCTGGATTGGTAATCACCAGCGGAAGTGGAGATATTACCAGCGGACAAACTATTCGATTGAGAGGTACTTCCTCTCTTACCGGTAGTAGTGCTCCTTTTGTTGTAATCGATGGTGTTCCCGGAATGGATTTAAATTCGGTAGCTCCACAAGATATCGAATCTATTAGCGTTTTAAAAGACGCTTCAGCTACTGCCATTTACGGATCACGTTCGGCGAGTGGAGTTATTTTAGTTACTACCAAAAAAGGTAAAACCGATCAAACAATGGTAGATTATAACGGATATGTTGGAATAAGTAATGTTACCAACGTCCCAGAAGTACTTTCTGCAAAAGAATATCGTGATTACACTTCCAGCCATAATATTAATACTGTAGGAATGGATCTTGGAGCCAATACCAATTGGTTCGACGAAATCATGAGAACAGGTTTTAGTC
Organism: Dysgonamonadaceae bacterium; assembly: GCA_029975415.1. Lineage (GTDB taxonomy): Bacteria > Bacteroidota > Bacteroidia > Bacteroidales > Dysgonomonadaceae > Seramator. The sequence continues at coordinate 1,143 of JARKPE010000042.1, forward strand.
AAAATCACAATATTTCACTTTCAGGTGGTGGCAAAAACAGTAATTACAGAGCTTCTTTTTCTTATTTCGATCTACAAGGCGTTGTGAAGGACAATTCATTGCAACGTTACAATTTAAGAATGACTTTCAATCAGAAAGCGTTGAAGGACATGTTGAATATCTCAATAACAGGGTCTGTTTCTACTCGCGATTATTCACCTACTGATACGAGAAACTTTGTGTTGGCCTATAATATGTTGCCTGTTGTTCCTGTGAAAAATGCGGATGGTAGCTGGTATGATACGCAGGAATATGATCAGGGAAACCCGGTGAGAAATATCGAATACAACTCTCAACTACATAAAGGAGGGCGTTATTTTGGGAACATCTATGCCGAACTGAAACCTTTTGAAGGATTTACGGCTGCCTTAAGGTTACACAAAGAAAGAGCCAATAATGATTACGGACAGTATTATGACTCGGAAACCGAACGAGGTCGTAACGATCAAGGATTCGCCAAACGAGAAAATTGGACATTTGATAAAGAATTATTGGAAACTACACTTAATTATGAAGCTCAATTCAATGATCATAAAATGACTTTGTTGGGAGGTTATTCTTACGAAGATAATTATTTTCAGAATTCAGGAGCACAGAATCGACAGTTTGTTACAGACTTTTTCGGTTATAACAATCTACAAGCCGGAGAGAATCTTCGTCCATCAGATGTTTGGTCTGGCAAAAATATGACACGCCTGATTTCATTTTTTGGAAGAGCAACTTATAATTATAAGATGCGCTACTTATTCGAAGCCTCTGTAAGACGAGACGGATCTTCCAAATTTGGAGCTAATCATAAATGGGCTACTTTTCCCTCTTTTTCTGCCGCGTGGCGAATGAACGAAGAATCATTTTTGGCAGATGTCAAAGCACTCGATGAGCTTAAACTAAGAGTAGGATACGGAACTTCCGGAAATCAGGAGGGCATAGATCCTTATCAATCACTCCAACTTTACGGAGCTTCGGGACAATATTATGATAACGGAAAATGGTATCGCGCATACCAAATTTCTCAAAACGCAAATCCTGACTTAAAATGGGAAGAAACATCAATGTTGAATGTCGGTTTGGATTTCAGTTTTCTGAACTCGAGAATTTCAGGAACTTTTGAATATTACGATAAACGCACAGACGATTTGCTTTACACATATCAAGTTCCGGTTCCTCCGTATCTTTTCAATGAAATGTTGGCAAACGTTGGATCGATGTCTAACAAGGGTGTGGAATTTTTACTATCCGGAGATATTATCCGCAAACCAAATTTGCGTTGGACCGCATCGTTGAATTTGGCACATAATAAGAATGAAATTACTAAACTGTCGAGCGATAAATTTTCGACAACGTCAATTAAAACCGGATCAGCATGGATCAGAGGAGGCTCGGATAACACCACACACATCGTTGAAGAGGGAAGACCCGTTGGAACGTTTTATGGTTGGCTTTGCTATGGATTGGATGAGGAAGGTCATTATATTCTTGATGATATGATTGATGGAAAAGCCGGATTAACGAATGATGACCGCACTTATATAGGAGTTGCACAACCAAAATTAACATATGGTATATCCAATAATATTTCGTGGAAAAATTGGGAGTTGAATTTCTTTTTCCGTGGCGTTTATGGAAACGATGTGCTGAATTTTTCTAAAATGTCATATGCTACAACCCAATGGTTACCTGGTGCTAACGTGTTGAAACAAGCTCTTACACTTGGTCTCAACGACAGTCCTAAATATTCGAGTTTTTATATCGAAAAAGGTTCATTCATAAAACTCGATAACGCTAGTTTATCTTATGGCTTTAATGTTTCTAAATGGAATTATATCAATCGGTTGAGAGTGTACGTAACAGGTCAGAACTTGTTTACCATTACTAATTATACCGGTTTGGATCCTGAGGTTAACATGGAGGGATTGGATCCTGGCGTGGAAGGTAGAGAATATCACCCAAAAGCACGCACAATATCTTTTGGAGTAAATGTAAGTTTTTAATTGATAATTTATTACAACTATGAAACGATATAAAATATTATTACTTATTTTCAGTATAACACTAACTTTTTTTCTGAGTTGCACCAATCTTGACGAAGAAGTTTATGATAAGCTTCCCGTTGATCAATTTGGTCAAACAGAGGCACAGCTCAATTCCCTTATTGCTCCTATTTATAGAACATTAAAAGGATTTAGTCCGAATAGTTTCTTTCTGTTGAGCGAGTGCTCTTCAGATATGGCAGTAACCCCCACTCGAAAAGGTGGAGACTGGTGGGACGGTGGACAATTCAAAGAATTGAGGCAACATACATGGACGCCTAATACGAGTATTGTGGTAAATTCATATAATGATGCAATGAGCGGTATTTCTACTTGCAACAAAATCTTGGCTTTGATCGAATCGCAAGAGAATGTCCAAAATAAAGAACAAATATTGGCCGAAATAAGAGGGGTAAGAGCTTTTTGGTATTATGTTCTTCTCGATTATTATGGAAATGTTCCTCTGGTAACTGACTTTAATGACACCTCATTACCGTCCACAACCAGCAGAAAAGATGTCTACAATTTCGTTATGAACGAATTGGATGACATAAAAGGAGTTGTAAGATCAGATGTAACCTCTTCGAGTTACGGTAAAATTACCAAAGGAGTGGTATATACATTATTGGCAAAAATGTATTTGAATGCTATGGTATGGAATCCTGAAGGAGGTCCAAAATGGCAGGAATGTGCCGATGCATGCGATACGGTAATGAGTTTACCGTACATTATAGAACCCAATTTTAAAACTAATTTTGCGGTGCGAAATGAAGTTTCTAAAGAAATCATATTCCCTATCGTTTTCAGTACGGCTGATGGAGGCAATAATATTCATTACAGAACACTACATTATCTCGATCCAATAGCATTAAACCTCAAGGTTGGCACCTGGAACGGAATTAGCGCCATGCCTCCATACGTAAAAGCTTACGATTCCGATGATAAAAGGCTGGGTTGGTCTTTTCTTATAGGAGAAATGAAAGATCCGGCTACAGGTCAAGTTTTAATTACCGCACATGGACGTCCGCTTATACATACAGTCGATATCAATATGCAATATAATATTGACTCCGATGGATGGGGACAAGTTGAACAGGAAGAAGGAGCTCGTTGCTATAAATGGGAATTTGAAAACGGATTGAATGGAGATATGGAAAACGATTTTGCAATTTTCAGATTGGCAGATGTTTATCTCATGAAAGCCGAAGCATTGGTTAGACTTCAGAAAGATAACGATATTGCGACCGAATTGGTAAATGCTATTCGTTCAAGAGCTTTTGACAGTCCTGCAAAATTAAAGTCGAGTGTAACGTTGGAAGATATTTACCAGGAGAGAAGATTTGAATTGGCATGGGAAGTTTATGGTCGTCAAGACCAAATCCGTTTTGGTAAATTTTTGGATCCAATTCCGGGTTGGAAAAATGCCGACGCAGGTAACCATACATTAATTTTTCCAATTCCTCAGACTGCGAGAGATGCTAATCCAAATCTCCAGCAAAATCCGGGGTATTGATGTATTGAAGATATCATATTATAAATAAAAAAATCAAGGGAGAAAATCAAAATCGATTTTTCTCCCTTGACTTCTTAAGCTTTATCTCTAATATAAAATCCGAGAAAAAATTGGCTTTGCTAAGTCCGTTTAATAGAAAAGCAATGTTCAAAATAAAGTATGAAGATCTTCTCAAGGGATAATAATCTTCAAGAACCTTAAACAGCATACACACTTCAAATCTAAACAACCTTGGATGGCTGAAAAAAACGTCAATATTTGGTTTATGAATATTTATTTCACATTTTCTTTCGCTTGTCCATCCTCTTCTTTTTTTGAGTTCGGAAGAATCAGATTGAGAATAATCCCTACAAGGGCTGAAAGACCTATACCCGAAATACTGAATGTTCCCCATTGAAAAACCGCTCCACCGATACCAGTGGTAAGTATCAGTGAAACAATAATAAGATTGCGGGTATTGTTCATATCGGTTTTGTTGTGAACCATGTTGTTGATTCCGACGGCGGCAATCATTCCGAAAAGTAAAAGCATAATGCCTCCCAAAACGGCATTCGGGATCGATTTCAGTACGGCACTCACCTTTCCGACCAACGAAAAAACAATGCCTGTCACCGCTGCGATCCTTATTACTGCCGGATCGGTAACCTTGGTCAACGCCATCGCACCGGTAACTTCGGAGTAGGTAGTGACCGGAGGGCCACCAACCAGTCCTGCAAAACAACACGCAATGCCATCGCCCAACATGGTGCGATGCAATCCGGGATTTTTTACGAAATTCTTACCTGCAACCTGACTCACAGCATACACGTCGCCTACGTGTTCGATGACGGGTGCTATAGCTACAGGAATCATAAAGAGAACGGCTTCCCAAGAAAAAACCGGTTTTACAAATTGAGGTAAGCCTATCCACGGAGCGGTCGCTACGCTAGAAAAATCTACCTTTCCCATAAAAATGGATACTAAATACCCGACAATGATTCCACTAAAAATGGGTATCAATTTTAACAGTCCTTTGGCAAACAAACTAACGACAACGGCCGTTGATAAAGATATCAAAGCAAGCAACCAATTCTCTTGTGCCATATTTACGCCTGTAGCGGCGAGCGACAACCCGATGAGCATGATCACCGGACCGATGACTACGGGCGGAAAAAGACGATCGATTATTTTTAGTCCCTGCCATCTTATTAACCCGCTCATCATGAAATATACAAAGCCCACTGCCGCCAATCCCGAAAGTGTTCCGGCGAGTCCGTATAATTCGGTTGCTCTAACAATCGGAGCAATAAATGCGAAACTGCTTCCCAAAAAAATAGGGACGATGCCTTTCGTGACCAAATGAAAAAGCAATGTCCCTACACCAGCCGTAAACAAAGCCGTTGACGGATCGAGTCCCACCAGAAGGGGTACAAGAACTGTGGCTCCAAATGCCACAAACAGAAATTGCACTCCAACCACTGTTTTCGAAGCCGGAGAAAGTTGTTTGTCGTTGCTCATGGACGAAAAGTGAAATTTTTGTATAAATTTGTTTTGTCTGCAAAGGTAACCGATTTTTTAATGTTCGAATATTTTCATAAATATAAATTGAGAGCCGATTGCAACATTTCAATCAAAAAAATGACAGAAATGTTTATTCTTCTGTTTTCGTATTTTTTGATTATTTTTGCACGAAAATAAAACCGATACAGATGAAGGAAGACAAAAGTCAATTGATGAACTACGCTATGAATAGCGGTCTTATACTGGGAGGTTTCTGGGTTTTCAAATATCTTTTTGTGATTGGTGCAAAACAATTTCCTTTTTTGGCAATTGTGCAATCATTGTTAAGTATCGGGACACCTCTTATTTTACTCTATTTTATTGTTAAATACAAAAATCAGATTGAAGGAAGTCGTATCGGTTTTTGGCACGGAGTACAGTTTTCGATTCTATTGTTTTTTTATGCAAGCCTGATAGAAGCGATTATCGTGATGATTCATGTTTTATGGATCGATCCGAACTACATATCGAATACTTTCGAAAATATCATTTCGATAGCCGAATCGTTACCCATAGATAAAAATGCGATCGAACAGGTCAAAAGTCAACCCGTTCCTACGCCTTTTCTCTATACTTTTAATTTGATAATGAGTGATGTGTTGATAGGCATCGTTCTATCGCTTCTCATTGTACCGCTGGCGATGAAAATCGAAATCACAAGACAAAACGAGAATTCTCACAAAGAAGATTAAAGCTCAACCTATATCTCGATAAAATGGACATTTCTGTTGTTATTCCGCTCTACAACGAAGAAGAATCGCTCGAGGAGCTTTATGCTTGGATCAAACGTGTGATGACCGAAAATCGGTTTTCATACGAAATTGTTTTCGTGGACGATGGAAGCACCGACGCCTCGTGGCAAGTGATTTCAAAACTCAGGGAAAAGGATCCGAATATTCGAGCTATTCGTTTTCAGCACAATTACGGAAAATCGCCAGCTTTGTTTTGTGCTTTTCAAAAAGTTTCGGGTGATGTGGTGATTACGATGGATGCTGATCTACAGGACAGTCCTGACGAAATCCCCGAGCTATACAGGATGATTCGGTACGAAGGTTATGACCTGGTATCGGGGTGGAAAAAAAAGCGTTTCGACTCGATTTTGTCAAAAAATCTGCCCTCCAAACTCTTTAATGCCACTGCCCGCAGAGTATCGGGAATTAAACTTCACGATTTTAATTGCGGCTTGAAAGCCTACAAAAACGAAGTGGTGAAAAATATCGAGGTTTACAACGATATGCACCGCTATATTCCGATTTTGGTCAAAAATGCAGGATATACCAAAATTGGGGAGAAAGTTGTTCGCCACCAACCACGTAAGTACGGGAAAAGCAAATTTGGAATGAACCGTTTCGTCAACGGATATCTCGACTTGATGACGCTATCGTTTTTAAACAAATTTGGGAAAAAACCCATGCATTTTTTTGGTCTCTGGGGCTCGCTCATGTTCCTGATCGGATTGATAGCCGTGATTGCTGTCGGAGCTATTAAAATTTACGATATGAATCACGGGAATCCTTACCGTTTGGTAACGGAATCTCCTTATTTTTATATTGCTCTCACGATGATGATATTGGGTACCCTTCTTTTTCTGGGTGGATTTATTGGAGAACTTATTTCGCGAAATTCGCCTGAAAGAAATTATTACAGAATTACGGAAGAAATATAATTTGAAAAGAAATGGAATTCGACAGTGTAGTAGAGAACAGAAAATCTACTCGAAGGTTTAGTGAAAAACAGGTTGATAAAGAGCTCATTGTTAAGTTGCTCGAGAGTGCTCGTCTCGCTCCATCGGCAGTGAATTTTCAACCCTGGAAATTTTATGTATGCACATCCGAAGGAATAAAGTTGGCTTTGCGCGAAAGCTACGATCGCAAATGGTTTGCCGAAGCCCAAACTTATATCGTGGCATGTGGCGATCATTCACAATCATGGAAACGACCAACCGATGGAAAAGATCATTGCGACATTGATGTTGCCATTGCCGTAGAGCACATCGTGTTGAAAGCTACCGATCTGGGACTCGGAATTTGCTGGGTGTGCCATTTCGATGTCGATAAAGTCAAAAATGCATTGCAACTATCCGATTCGTGGGAACCGATCGTGATTTTACCGGTTGGTTATCCGGCCTACGATTTTGTGGCAGATGACCGCAACAAAAAGCGTAAAGCATTGGATGAGATCGTTGAATGGAAATAAAGCTTAACACATATAATTACGATGAAATCTATCAAAATTAGTTACTATACTTTTCTTTTATTTACTCTTTTTTCTCTTTTTGTCTCATGCAATTCTTCTTCGAAGAAAAACGACAAAAACCCTGAAAACTATACTTATTATCAGGAACACGGAGAAATTTTTCACACGAGTTTTCATATCAAATATGCTTATGAGAGATCGTTGTACGACGAGATCATGGATGAGCTTCACAGATTCGACCAATCTTTAAATCCATTTTTGGATTCGTCTGTCATCAGCAAAGTCAACCGAAACGAACCGGTAGAACTTGATACTTTTTTTATTTATGTCTTCAACAGAGCTATGGAAATTTCTGAAATTTCTGAGGGCAAATTCGATATCACATGTTCTCCATTTATCAACGCGTGGGGTTTTGGATTCAGAAACATGGATAATGTTACTCCGGAAACGATCGACAGCTTGAAACAATTTGTAGGTTACGACAAAATAAAATTGGAAAACGGGAAGATAGTGAAAAAAGATCCGCGCATACAGCTTAATACATCAGCTATTGCGAAGGGATACTCGTGCGACATTATTGCTGATCTGTTTAAAAGACACGGCGTCGAGAACTACATGGTAGAAATTGGCGGAGAAATAGCAGCAAAAGGGATCAACGATAAGCAGGAATGCTGGCGAATCGGCATCGATAAACCGGTGGATGACAGCACCGGTATGCATCACGAGCTTCAAACTATTCTTTCCATCTGCAATAAGTGCCTGGCCACATCGGGGAATTACCGAAACTATTATGTGAAAAACGGGAAAAAGTTTGCTCACACCATTGATCCTCAAACCGGATATCCTTCCGAAAACGAAATGCTGAGTGCCACGGTTCTTGCCGACGATTGCATGACGGCTGACGCAATGGCTACCGCTTTCATGGCTTCCGGTCTGAAAAAATCGGAGGAAATGGCAAAAAAAATTCCGGGATTGGAATACTACATTATATATTCTGCCCCCGATGGAAAAACAAAAACCGCTTTTTCTGAGGGATTGCTTGAGTTTTTTGCGGATAAAACCGAAGTTTTGGAAAAACATTAGTCATGATGCAACCGTCAGCAACTTTTTATACATCCGCCGAACCTTTCATCATCGAACGAATGTCGTCCGAGGAAGAATCCTCGATCGCTATCAGTTATCATGTGTGCCAAACACAATACGGCAGTACACTCGTAGCTAACACACATAAGGGAATCTGCTTTATTGCTTTCGGCGATCGAGAAAGAACTTTGGAAGAATTAAAAATGCGTTTTCCGAAAGGAATTTTTCATTGGGAAGAAACAGAATTGCAATTTTCGGCAGTTAGCGCAATCGATCAATGCAGGCTGCTTCATAATGCTTTGCCTCTTCACCTTAAGGGAAGTGATTTCGAAATGGAAGTTTGGCAGGCATTATTGACTATCCCCACTGGCGAAACCATCTCTTATGGCAGTATTGCACGGATGATTGGAAAACCAAACGCTGTGCGGGCTGTTGCAAGCGCTATCGGCAGAAATCCGATTGCCTGCCTTATCCCCTGTCATCGTGTGTTGCGTGCTAATGGCAAGCTTGGAGGGTATCACTGGGGTATCGACATAAAGAAGAAAATTATCGATAGGGAATGTGTATCCATCTTACCTTGAATTTTAACAACATACCAAACATCAAAGAAATGAAACGCTATCTTTTTTTTCTTATTTTTTGCATTGGTCTGACTATGAGTTTGTTTTCTCAGGAAAATAAATCGACGTATCCTTTCTTTCGATTCGATGGCGTGCTGAAAACAAAATTTGAATATGCACCTCCTATCGGCACATCGAGGTTTTCGGTACGTAATTCACGTCTTGGCGTTTCGGGGGAAATATATCCAAACGTCGATTATCGAGCGCAAGTTGAACTGAGCAATGAAGGAAAATTTGAAGTACTCGATTTGAGTGGTACTCTCAGACCGATTGAAGGACTGTCTCTAACGATTGGACAAACGAGCATTCCTATTTTCAACTCTTACACGATCAATCCGGGTGCGATGATGTTTGCCAATCGCACTTTTTTGGCAAAATATTATGCGGGGACGCGCGATATAGGTTTTGTGGCAAAATACGTAAAACGGATTGGAAACATTCCTTTAGGTATGGAGTTCGGAGTATATAACGGGAACACGATCAATAATCCGGAATGGAGCGAAAAAATGTCAGTTGCGGGCCGATTGACTTTTGGAGGAATGAAAGGGTGGCGCTCTACAATGAAAATCTATGATTATCCAAATTTGCCAGATGTTCATTATCTTCTTTATGGGGCAGATCTTCGTTATGCTTCGGACAATTGGAAAATAGAAACTGAGATAATGAAGCGCGATGACAAAGTCAATAGTGAAAATTTCGTTTCGGCATATTTGCAATCTGCATATTGTTTTCCTTTAAAAGATTCTTATCTCTTTAAAAATCTGATGCCGGCAGCACGTTACGATTTTATCGACAAAACGGGCAACGATGTTTTCGATGTCAATCGCTTAACTCTTGGAATAGGCTTCGGATTAAGCTCAAAACCGTTTGATTCGCTTCTTCGAATTGACTACGAATGGTATTTTGTAAACAACCGACTCGACTTCATGCACCAAAATAAAGAAATGGATGCCAACAAACTGACCGTTGAGCTCGTTTATATCTTCTGATCGATCTGTAAATCTTTTCTTTCAGAGTTAAAATATTCAGTAAAAGAGAAAGTTCATATCTTTTTTTATACTTTTGACTCTCTGATAACAAAAAACAAATACTACATCCATGAGTAAAAACAACATTATTTATGCCTCTGTCACGATTTTTCTGCTGTTAGCAGTCGGTGCATGTTCAAATTTCACATCAAAGCAGACACTTTTCGATGGCAACAGCATCGACCGATGGACAGCTCAAGGTGATGTCAAACTTAACAACAGCATTCTTTCCCTGGGAAATGATGCTTCGCTGACACTTACCGACGGATCTTTTGACAACTTCGAATTAAAACTTACCGCTCGAACCATTGGGACCGGTAAGGGATTTATAGCATTTCATGCGGATAATCAGGGCAATGGCGGATATCGTGTGGCTTTAGACAACGACACATCGGCTACGCAATGGTGGACCAAGACTGGCAGTTTGCTTTCGGTTCGTAATCTCGTAAAATCTTTAGTCAAAACCGACGAGTGGTTCGACCTGAGCATTCGTGTTGATGGCAAATCTATCACCGTAAGGCTCAATGAATATCCTGTAGTGGAATATACCGAGCCGGTTAAACCTTTTCGCACCGCAGATCATGCTGACCAACTGCTATCAAAGGGGACGATTTTTATAAAAAATACGGGTGTCGGCAATTTGGAGTTTAAGCATATTGCGATCGAAAAAATAAAACCCGCTTCGCCGGTTATTGTTTCGCGAATAGACGAATCTGCCGACGATATCATCAAATTGCATCAGGAAAATTTTCCCGTACTCGACTATCATGTTCACCTGAAAGGTGGTTGGACGGGCGAGCAGGCTGCGGAACAATCCCGAAAGTTCGGCATAAATTATGCACTTGCGCCCAATTGCGGAATCGGATTTCCGATCCAAAATGATGCACAAGTCATCCATTATCTCGACAGCATGAAAGGACAGCCTTTTGTCTTTGCCATGCAGGGCGAAGGCCGTGAGTGGCCTGTTACGTTTTCGAAAGAGGTACGCGACCGGTTCGACTATGTGTTTACCGATGCCATGACATTCATCGACACAAAAGGAAATAGAACACGCCTGTGGATTCCCGAAGAAGTATTTATCGATGATGAGCAGAAATACATGGACTTGATTGTCGATAAAATCGTAGAGGTGATGAAAGAACCTATGGATGTGTATGTAAACCCTACTTTCCTGCCGGATGTAATGAACGATCGTTACGATGAGTTCTGGACCGAAGAACGCATGAACAGGGTAATAGATGCAATGGTACAAAACGGAAAAGCTCTCGAAATCAACAATCGATACAAAATTCCACACAAAGCATTTATACACAAAGCCAAAGCTGCCGGCTTGAAATTTTCTTTCGGCACAAATAACACGGATGCTAATCTCGGCAAACTCGAATATTGCATTGAAATGAAAAACGAATGCGGAATCACTGCAGACGATATGTTTAAACCTCACATCAAATTATAATGAAAACCGAACCGTCGAATAGAAGAATTACGCCCGAACGGATAATGGAACTTAAACCCAACGAAATTTTTGTTTTCGGAAGTAATCTCGAAGGAGCACACGGAGGTGGTGCTGCAGCTACTGCTTACCGACATTTTGGGGCCATTTGGGGACAAGGTGCAGGGTTACAAGGCAATTCTTATGGGATTCCCACCATGCATGGAGGTGTGGAAGCCATCAGACCCTACGTAGAAGAGTTTATCGACTTTGCCCGATCGCATCCCGAATTGCATTTTTTGGTAACTCGCGTCGGATGTGGTATTGCCGGTTTTCGCGATGAAGAGATTGCTCCTTTGTTTGCAGAAGCCGCCCATCTCGAAAACGTTTGGCTGCCTGCAAGTTTCCTCGAAGTTATTGATGGGATGAAATAGAAATACTTTGTCGCTCGTTTGACAAAAAACGATTGCTTCAATTCGAAAAGAAACCCATTTTCAAAAATAAATTATTCTCTTCATTTGGTGTATTTTGCAATTTGTCGCAACTAAAGACCAATTCGTAGTTTTGGGGAACGGTCATTTTCCTGCTACACTATGTAGTCGTTCTTTTGAGGAATGCCTAAATGAGTAGTTTACCGATTCAATCATTTATTGATTAGCCGATGGCAACGAAAGTAAATAGCGCATGATAGCTATTCGAAAACGTTTAAATGTTTTGGTCTTTTGTTATCATTTATATAGCCCACGGTTTCAACCGTGGAATTGAAAGGTTCATGAAATGGTTTCAATGGATTCATCCATTTTGTTTAATATTTTAAATCCGCTTTCGTTTATTATTTTTGAAACCGTTGAAACGGTTGTATATTTCCCGTATTCTCTCATCACCCACGAATAAATTCGTGGGCTATAAAATACATCTAAAATTATATGATTGGATAACGCATTATCGCCATTCTCATGAATATATAATTCAATAAACGCATCGTAATTTTGCCATAGCCCATGGTTTCAACCGTGGGATTGAGAGGTTCATGAAATGGTTTCAATGGATTCATCCATTTTGTTCAATATTTTAAATCCGCGTTCGTTTATTATTTTTGAAACCGTTGAAACGGTTGTATATTTCCCGTATTCTCTCATCACCCACGAATAAATTCGTGGGCTATAAAATACATCCAAAATTATATGATTGGGTAACGCATTATCGCCATTTTCATGAATATATAATTCGATAAACGCATCGTAATTTTGCCATAGCCCATGGTTTCAACCGTGGGATTGAGTGGTTCATGAAATCGTTTTAATGGATTTATCCATTTTTGATCTATGGATGGTATGTACCCGATAATAATAACCCGATCGTCGGCGAAAATCCTGTCGTCCGCACTCGAGAAAAACTACATCGGACGAAAAAATTGTGGTTTCTACACTTCGTGATGAAGGAAATCCGTAGAAAATCGTTAAATATTGAGGCCAATTTAACACTATATTCCCCCCAAAATCTCCTCATCTTCACTCAAAGATGACACGTTCGGCGAGGAATGACTACCCGTTTTCACTTCGAAATGACACGATTGACTTGCCATGACCTGTCATCTTGATGTGAAGAAAGCATGTCCGTCCCGAAAAGTCATGGTTTCTATGTTGCATATTACAAGGGGTTATGATATTTCCTCATTTCTTACTTTCTGCAGCGCAGCGTAATTTTCATGCAGATGATTCCGAATAAAATCTGCGTAAATCAGCGAGAAAAGAATCGGCGTTGATCTGCGAGAAAGAAAAAAATTCATCTCACGCAGATATTCGCAGATTAAAAAAACGCAGATGGGACGTATAATTCCCATTTCTAACTTCTCACTTCTTCACTTCATCTAAAAATCATCCATTTTTCGAATCACACTTCCGTCGTATCTGCTCCGTACCTGCTCCGTATCTGCTCCGTACATGGTTCGAATGAACTTAAGGCCCAAAATAACGTAATTTTCCAACCCCCACATGTAATTTTATATTCCCATTTCTTCGTTTCTAACTTTTTCACTCCTTTTATTTTGTAGTTCAAGTTTCCGAACTTCTGCTTGAAACAGCCGCAGCTGCAGCTTCCAAACTGTTTTTTTTTATTGTGTCCAACTTACGCTTAGACAATATCTATGTTTAAATACATGTTTTTACGGGGAGTCAATTCGGGTGAATGTAGTTTTTACAAAAAAATAACTGCCTACATAATAGACAGTTATTTGTTAATGTTGTTGTCCTGCTCGGATTCGAACCAAGACAAACAGGACCAGAATCTGTTGTGCTACCATTACACCACAGGACAATTTGTGAGTGCAAAAGTATAAAATAAATTGCGATTTTGCAAAAGTTCCGAAACGAAAAAATTAAGGGACTTCGTTCAGAACAAATGTTTGGGAATCATAGAAGTCGAGTAGGGTGGCATACACCGGATGCCGGCGAAGTAAACGCGCATTGCCGGTCATGAAAAATTGCTGTCGTGCACGTGTGATGGCCACATTAAGTTTGCGATCTACTTTGCCGTCATGATTCAGGTTGCACATCAAATCGAGTTGATAAGGCTGATTGACGCAAAACGACAGCAAAATCACTTCGCGCTGACTTCCCTGAAAACGTTCGACGGTATCTACCATTATTTTGTCATAATCGATAATATCGGCCATAGCCAGTTTATGCTTGATGAGTGCGATTTGATTGCGATAAGGTGCAATGATTCCAAGCATCTCACTCGAAAAGGATTTTCCGTTGGCTTCATATATCCTGCAGATGGATTGAACCAGCTTCACCACGATATCGGCTTCGGTTTCATTGATTTTGTTGGAAGGTGTAGTTCGGAATAATTTTTCGGTGGAAAACATGGCCACACGCTGCGAGGCCACGCATCTGTCAAACAAATTGCCATGATCCGTGCAATTCAATGTCCATGTTTCTTGCTGCCATTCACAGGCAGGGCACAGTCCCTGGGTATAGTAAAAATTGGCCGGAAAATTGGCAATGTCGTTGTGCATGCGCCCTTGTTGGGTGAGTTGTGTACAGGCGTGTTCCCAGCTGTTGGCATAACATACGCGGAGTAATCTCTCGAAAAGGGAGTCGCGACAATCGAGAAACCCGATTTGATTGAGCTCGGGTTCATGAATGGCCGAAACCAGGGGCTTTTGAAGGACGATAGTGGATAATTGGTTGTGGTCGCCGATCAGAATGAATTTGTTCACTTTGGGCAAGATGCCGACAAGTTGCGGCTCCAGAATTTGCGAAGCTTCATCCACAATAGCTATCTGAAAATTTTTGAGCGAAAAGAGTTCCATCTTGCCATTTAAGGATGCTATGGTGGCGACAAAAATGCGCGTCTGTTCAATTTGGTCTCGCAACTGTTCGCGATTAACGGCCTTTTCCGATATTCGCTGCAATAGTTTGTCGCGATAGGGTTCGGCACATGACAACTCCGATCCGATGCGGATGAAAGGGACATCGTCAGACGATTTTCCGTCAAAAGCGGCATGGATTGCTTCACACAATTCATCGACCGCGCGATTGGTATAGGCCAAGACCAAAATATTCGTATCCGGCTGTGCGTAATACTCTTCGATCAGTCTTCGGGCAAAAATCGAAGTCTTTCCGGTGCCGGGAGGCCCTACAATAAGAAAATAGTCTTCGGCAGCCAGCGCTTTCGAAATAATGTTTTCCGGATATGGTTTTTCCTCAGTTTGTTTGATTGGTTTTGTGCGAGGTTCTTGCAAACCGAGCAGCAAATCACGTTTTCGGTGTGAAGCCGAAAGAAACGAAAACAGATTTCGGTACATTCCGTTGTATGAGTTGTCGAGTGTATCGTGTTCTACCGCCCAGTAGCTGTTTTCGTCGAAGTAGGTCGGATTGTTCTGTTTGTAACGAAATCTGATGTCCACTTCGTCAGGAGAGATGTGTTCGATGGTACCTTTCAGAATCTGCTTGTTGAGGACATTGTCCGATTCGCTGTTGCGGGGATAGACAATGCAGATGTCGCCTTCGCGAAAATTGACGATATCGTTTTCGGGATGATTTCTACAAAAACGAATGCTCATGTCGTTTTCGTTCATCGTTTTTTCGTCGATGGTCAAATCGTAGAGTACGTCCAGCGATTCGGCCCGTTCGGCAAAATCGGTGTTCCAGAGTGAAGCCACGCCTGTGGGCGATCCGTATTCGGTGTCGCCGATTTTTTGCAGATACATTTCGCGAGCAATAAAACGGACAAAACGATAGAAATAGCTGCGTTCGACGTTGGAAGCTTGTTGAAGTACCGATGAAAGGTTCTCTATTTTTTGGATATAAAAATTGGGAAACCTGTCAATTCCTTCAATGGATTGAAACAGTTCTTCGAATTTATTTTCCACAACAGAGTTGTCGCCATAAGTCAGTCGATATTCATCGGCTACGATGAGATTGCGCATGTTTACGATTTCTTTTTCCAATTGCCGATATACGGCTGCGAAACGCAGATTTTCGCCAGGAATATTGCCTGCGGAATACAGAATGGCTGCATCAATCGCGCGCGAATCCGCTCCAAAAACACTTTCGACCATCATTCGGTAGATGGCTGTTTGGGTTTCGTGATTTAGCGCTATTTTCCCTTTTTCGGATTGTGGAAAAGGCAATTTTCCCGATTTCAATTCCACAATGTTGAATTTTTGTTGTTTGTCGTCGGCCTGAAGCATATCCAATCGTCCTTGAAATCCAAATTTTTCACTGAAAAATGAAGGTTCGAGAATGCAGCGTTTTCGATCGATTTTTCTTACCGGAAAATCTTTGGAGATAACGCGTCGAATGTTTTCGAACTGCTGTTGGGAGGAGGCCATAAAATTTCGAAAATCTTCATCCAAACGGATGTCATTGCAGCTGGTATATTCGAATGGCGACTGCTTGAACGATTGCAGAAAAACATCTTTAAAACTCACTTCTTCGGGATGTTCTGCAAATATCAGCTTATCGAGAAAAAAGTTGGCAAGGTTTCCTAAAAGCAGATAAGAGCGATTTTCTTTTTCTTCGAATTTGTTCCGAAAATAATGAAGAGGCGATTTGCAATAATCCTGGAAACATTCGGCCAATGCCGAAGCATCAATCAGATAATCGGGCTCGAGAACAAAATGGCGGGGTATGAGATGACCCTCGTTGTCAGTCGTGCAATCTACCAAATTGAGCTGGGCTCCAACCCAAAATCGTTCGATGGAAGTTAGATAGACTTTTTGTTCGTCGTTGATGCCGTATTTTACGATGAGTTCTATTGGTGCGTGTTCGCTGATGCAATGCAGTTCTTGTTTTTCGCGATCAATAGCCGTTATCTGTACCCTAATTGTTTCTGCTGTAGGTGTCTTGGATTTCTCTTCCTGTATCGATTCTGTCCACGTTACAGTTTGTCCTTCGACAATATGACAAAGATCGAGGATGGCACGTTCCATGTGTCGATATTCTGCTGCAGGTGTTTTTTGGTTTTTATTTCGGCGTATCTCACGAGCTTTCACCCGAAAGTGCTGTAATAGCCATTCATGCTGTTTCGATAGATTGTATTTCTGGGCAATAAATACTAATCGCGAAAACTGGTTTGCAAATTGAAGGGTTTCGTCTCTAACAATCGATTTGGACAATCGGTCAAGTAGTCGGTTGAGTTGAATGATTTTGTCGTTGGTGGTGAGATTGGAATTCGATATTTCTTCTATTTCGGTAAGGTAGGGAGATGCGTCGAACATGTTTGGTCGATATTTAGCCGGGATGATTTACCCGTGAATGATTTTAGGCAGGAAAATAATGATGCCGACGGCCAGTGCTGCTATGGCGGCCATCAAAACGCCGGCAGCGGCCAAGTCTTTCAGTTTGGCTATACGGTGATCGATTTGTTTGTTGCTGTAATAATCCGCGAGTGTTTCGATGCTTGTATTTATCGCTTCCATCACAAAAACAAGTCCAATGGCGAAACAAGTCGCTATCCATTCCTTTGGCGAAATGCGAAATACGAATCCCAACGTGATTGCCATTATGGCGAGTGTTGTATGAATGGGGGAGTTAGGTGTTTCTTGCATGAGTATTTTTATGCCTCGAAACGCATATTTGAAGGACAAAATTCGCTTTTGAAAATAGGAGTGCATAATCCTTTTTTGTATGATTCACCGAACAAAGTTACGAGTTTCGTTGAAAAAGTGAAAAGCATTGCTCGAAAATATATAATCCAGATCAAGCAAAATGAAATTGTTTGCAGATGTTTTTGTTTTCCCGAAAGGCTCATCTAAACAAGTTATGGGTTATCGCCGTTTAAAGAAAAATTTCATATTTTTGTAGTCCCTGATATTTAAAAAATTTAAGGTTGTGTTTAAGATATTCAAGCATATCGACAATAAATCCTATCGCCCTGTATTCGGGGCATCGGATATTTTCAAATTTATCGGTCCGGGTTTGTTGGTTACCGTTGGATTCATTGATCCGGGCAACTGGGCTTCCAATTTGGCAGCCGGTTCCAATTTTGGTTATTCACTTTTGTGGATGGTAACGCTGTCCACTATCATGCTTATTTTGCTGCAGCATAATGTGGCACATTTGGGTATTGCCACAGGTTTGTGTTTGTCGGAGGCAGCTTCTATTCATCTGAAACCGGTTTACTCCAAGTTTGTTCTGAGCTCGGCTATGTTGGCATCTGTATCTACATCGTTGGCCGAAATTTTAGGCGGTAGTATAGCACTTAACATGTTATTCGATGTTCCTATTCGTGCAGGATCTGTTCTGGTAACGATATTTGTGCTCATCATGCTTTTTACGAACTCATATCGCGTGATCGAAAAATGGATTATCGGCTTTGTTTCGATCATCGGATTGTCTTTTTTGTATGAATTGTCGTTAGTCGATATCAATTGGAACTCGGCTCTCGTTGGTTGGGTGACACCAAGTTTTCCTGAAAATTCGATGTTGATCATTATGAGTGTGCTGGGCGCAGTTGTGATGCCGCATAATCTTTTTTTGCATTCCGAAATCATCCAAAGCCGTCAGTGGAACTTGAAAGATGAAAAAACGATCAATAAACAATTAAAATACGAATTTCTCGATACGCTTATTTCGATGCTCATTGGGTGGGCGATCAACAGTGCCATGATTTTGTTGGCGGCGGCCACTTTTTTCGAAACCAAAACTCCGGTTACCGAATTGCAGCAGGCGAATCATCTTTTGACACCGTTGTTGGGGAAAAATGCTTCGGTAGTTTTTGCCGTGGCTTTGCTGTTCTCGGGAATTTCTTCTACACTCACGTCAGGGATGGCGGGCGCAACCATTTTTGCAGGAATGTATAAGGAACCTTACGATATGAAAGACAATCATTCGCGATTAGGGGTTCTTGTTTCATTGGTGCTTGCCGTATGTATTATATTCTTTATCTCAGATCCTTTTCAAGGGTTGATTATTTCGCAAATGCTGTTGAGTATCCAACTGCCATTTACGATTTTCACACAGGTGAAACTCACTTCATCCGAAAAGGTGATGGGAAAATATAAGAATTCCACTTTTTCAAGAATTGTTCTTTATTTGCTTGGATCGATTGTGACGATTTTAAATGTAATGCTTTTTGTCAGTTTTTTTAGATAAAAAATTCAGCTCTTCCATCGATTAGAAAGTAGGGCGAAATGATGAGCTCTTGAGTAATATCAATCGAAAGCAATTTGTTTCATGATGATGTTATTGCATCATTTTTTAGTTCCACCACGTAAAAACCATTCAAATTTGTCGGCTAATACGCTAATATTGCATATCTTTGCGATAAAGAAACAACGCATTGTTTTTCGGTTATGTCGCAGTTTTGTCCGATTTGTCAAAAATCAAAATCCGTAGATGAATTATTTTGTCCCGATTGCTCGAAGAAAATCCAACATGACTTCGAAATAGATTTGTTGGGATTGGATAATTCCGATTATGGGATTGATCGTTCGTCAATGGTAAAGGAAAATGTTGAGAAGGTTAATCGCGAGAATAGTGACAAAATGCCGACAGCGGATACTTTTTCTCCAAAAAGGAATAATGATGTTGTTGAGGGGAAAAAATCCTCGCGAACAATAAAATCCGTATTAGTGTGGATTGTCTCGTTCGTTTTGTTATCAGGAGTCTGTTTTGTGATATATACATATTATGTTAAAGGTCTGAATCTGGATCGTTCGGAATGGGAAAATGCGCAACGACAAAATACAGTGAGCGCTTATGTGTCGTATATGAATCAGTTTCCGAAAGGGAAACATTTTGCCGAGGCTTTGTCGAAAATGCATCAGTTGAAGGAAGAGGAAGCCAAGGCATGGGACAACTTAAAAAAGTCGGATAATGAGGCGGAATTCCACGCATTTTTAGAGTCGTTTCCAAAAAGTCCATACAAGTCACTTGTAATCAATCGACTCGACTCGTTGAGATGGCTTTCCACGCTCAATGCCAACACCGTGCAGTCTTATTCCGATTACATGGTTTCATCGGATAGTGGTGAGTTACCGGGCATTTTCTACAACGATGCTCAAAAACGTTACGAAATGCTTTTTCAGTCCTATCCGGTAGATTCTGCCGAATACAATTCGATTCGAATGACTATGGATGCTTTTTTTGTGGCGCTTTCGAACGTCAATTACAACAAAATGAAAGAAACTCTTGCTCCTACAATTTTTCGCTTTTTCGATTCAGGAGTAATTTCAAGCGAAAAGTTGATGGGAGAGTTAGTAGCTGCAAGGTCAAAAACTTCAAAACCAACCGTCAAGTTTGTCCCCGATATTGCGGCATTGCAATACCAGAAAACTTTTAACGGACACTATAAAACCAATATTCCGCTGATGAAAACATATATAGACGACAAAGGCAACTCGGTATCACACCATGGTTATATCATTCATGCCGAGTTGGATGAAATGTTTCGTATCATCGGAATTTTCGAAACAAAACCTTTTATCGATGCGCCTTAAATTTTTGGGGTTGCATTTTTTTGCTAAAGGTGAAGAATGAAATTTGAATTAACATCAGAATACAAACCAACCGGCGATCAGCCGGAAGCAATAAAAGCACTGGTTGAAGGCCTTCGTAATGACGTTCCGTACCAAACGCTGTTAGGTGTTACGGGTTCGGGCAAAACATTCACGATAGCCAACGTCATTGCGCAAATCAACAAGCCGACGCTGGTCATTAGTCACAACAAAACGCTTGCCGCGCAATTATACAGCGAGTTTAAGAGCTTTTTTCCGCACAATGCCGTGGAATATTATGTTTCGTACTACGATTATTATCAACCCGAAGCATATATCCCTTCCACCGACACTTATATCGAAAAAGATTTGTCAATCAATGACGAAATTGAAAAACTACGCCTTTCGGCTACCTCGGCATTGCTATCCGGAAGAAACGACGTTATCGTAGTTTCTTCGGTTTCGTGCCTCTATGGCATTGGCAATCCCGAAGATTTTAATAAAGTAACCATCGACCTCAAAGTGGGGCAAAACTTGGTGCGTGACGTCTTTTTGCGGCAGCTTGTCGAAAGTCTGTATTCGCGGAACGAAACTGCCGAATACAATCGGGGCAATTTTCGGGTGAAAGGGGATACTGTGGACGTGTTTTTGGCCTACGACGACCAGATAATCCGCGTCATCTTTTGGGGAGACGAAATAGAAAGCATCGAATTGGTAGATCCGTTGACCGGCGTTACACTCGAACAATTGGATGCTTATCGTATTTTTCCGGCAAATCTGTTCGTAACTACGAAGGAACGCATCTTTCGGGCGGTGGACGAAATTATGATCGATTTGGGCAAGCAGGTCGAGTTTTTTCAATCCATCGGCAAGCCACTCGAAGCCAAACGACTGTATGACCGGGTTACCTACGATGTGGAAATGATTAAGGAAATCGGCTATTGTTCGGGCATCGAAAACTATTCGCGTTACTTCGACGGGCGACCGCCCGGAACGCGACCTTTCTGTCTTTTGGACTTTTTCCCGAAAGATTTTCTGACGGTCATCGATGAAAGTCACGTTACCATTCCGCAAATTAGAGCCATGTATGGCGGCGATCATTCGCGAAAAATCAATTTGGTGGAATACGGTTTCAGGCTGCCGGCAGCCATCGACAATCGTCCGCTTCGATTCGAAGAATTCGAGGCGATTGTGCCGCAGATTATTTTTGTAAGTGCAACGCCTGCCGACTATGAGTTGGAAAAATCGGAAGGAGTCGTGGTCGATCAGTTGATTCGTCCTACCGGTTTGCTCGATCCGCCTATCGAAGTGCGTCCCAGTCTGAATCAAATCGACGATTTGATGGAAGAAATACAGCAACGGGTTGAACGTGATGAACGCGTGCTCGTGACGACGCTCACCAAACGTATGGCCGAAGAGTTGACGGATTATTTGACGAGTTTCAACGTTCGTTGCCGATATATTCATTCGGATGTGGAGACATTGGAACGTGTGAAGATTATGGACGATCTTCGGAATGGACTTTTCGACGTGCTTATCGGGGTGAACCTGTTACGTGAAGGGCTCGACTTTCCCGAGGTCTCACTTGTGGCCATACTCGATGCCGACAAGGAAGGCTTTTTGCGCTCCAATCGTTCGCTGACGCAAACGGCAGGTCGTGCGGCAAGAAACGTGAACGGCAAGGTGATTTTTTATGCCGACAAAATAACCGAAAGCATGCAGCAGACCATCGACGAAACCAATCGCCGACGCGAAAAACAAATGAAATATAACGAGGAACACGGCATAACGCCGCAACCCATCGTCAAATCCAAATCGTCGGCTTTGGGACAAAAGGCAGTTACCGCAGAACCGCATGCCTATGTCGAGCCCGACTATTATTCGCTTGTTGCCGAACCGGCACAACAGAACTATGCTTCGGAAGACGATTTGAAAAAGCAAATCGAAAAAACACGCAAAGCAATGCTGGCTGCCGCCAAAAAACTCGAATTCTTGGAAGCTGCACAATTGCGCGATCAACTTATTATGTTGGAAGATAAACTGAAAGAGAAAGAAGAAGAAATCAAACATCATACTAAAAATTAAATATTATTCACATGAACGAGCAAACGAAAGAGTTTGGCCAATCTCTGGAAACGGATTTTATTATGAAATCGGATATTGAAATAGCGCGTGAAACACCGTTGAAACGAATTAAAGATGTTGCCGAAGAGATCGGCATTCCACGCGACGAGGTTATCAGTTATGGACGGCATATGGCAAAGGTTCCATACGATCAGATCAAGGATGACCATATTGCGAAAAGTAATTTGATATTGGTAACTGCCATCACTCCTACCAAAACAGGGGTCGGAAAAACTACCATCTCTATCGGATTGACACTTGGATTGAATCGAATTGGCAAAAAGGCTATCGTGGCTCTTCGTGAACCTTCGTTAGGACCCGTATTTGGTTTGAAAGGCGGAGCGGCAGGTGGAGGTTATTCTCAAGTTCTCCCGATGGAAAATATCAATCTTCACTTCACCGGTGATTTTCATGCCATTACTACCGCTCACAATACCATTTCAGCTTTGTTGGATAACTACATTTATCGTGTTCAAGGAACGCAGGATGAACTGAAACAGGTGCTATGGAAACGAGTGTTGGATGTGAATGATAGAAGTTTGCGCTATATTGTTACCGGTCTGGGGCAAGGCAATGGCGTTCCTCAGGAAAGTGGGTTTGACATAACGGCTGCTTCGGAGCTGATGGCTATTTTGTGTCTGGCTGAAAATGAAAAAGATCTACGGCGTCGTATCGAAAACATTCTTTTGGGCTACAAACGAAGCGGAGAACCATTTACCGTAAAGGATCTGGGGGTTGCAGGCGCCATCACCGTACTGATGAAAGATGCACTCAACCCCAATTTAGTGCAAACGACCGAAAATACGGCTGCATTTGTGCATGGCGGACCGTTTGCCAATATTGCGCACGGTTGCAATTCGCTACTGGCCACAAAAATGGCGATGTCGTATGGTGATTATGTAGTGACCGAAGCCGGTTTCGGTGCTGACTTGGGGGCCGAAAAGTTTTTCAATATAAAGTGTAGAAAAAGTGGTTTACAGCCCAAGGCAACGGTAATCGTTGTTACTGCACGGGGATTGAAAATGCATGGCGGTACTCCCGAAAAACTGATTAAAAATCCCGATATGGATGGACTGAAAAAAGGGCTCGACAATTTGCAACGCCATTTGATCAATCTGGCCGCATTCGGACAAACGACAATTGTAGCATTCAACAAGTTTCATCACGATTCGGCAGAAGAAATCGCTGTGGTGCGGGATTTTTGTGAAAAAAAAGGTGTTCGTTTTGCTTTATGCGAAGCATTCGAAAAAGGTGGTGCCGGAGCTGAAGAGCTGGCCAATGTAGTGGTAGATGCCGTAGAAAACTCTCCTTCCGGCCGTTTGCTGTTTACCTATGAGGATGATGATCCCATAGATCAGAAACTCGAAAAAGTAGCAATGGGAATTTATGGCGCGCACGAAGTTTCGTTTGGTGAAAAAGCGCAAAAAATGCTCAAGCAAATTGAAGGAACTGCACTCGAAAAACTGCCGGTTTGCATTGCCAAAACACAATATTCGTTCTCGGCCGATCCGAAAGCTTATGGCGTAGCCAAAGGATTTTCATTCAAAATAAATGATCTGGTCATTAATCAGGGAGCTGAATTTATTGTTGCCATTGCAGGTGAAATGGTTCGCATGCCCGGTTTGCCGGCCGATCCACAGGCAAAACGCATCGATCTGGTGAATGGTCAGGTGGAAGGGTTGAGCTAACAGTTGTTCTTTTTCGCTTTATATCGTTTGTTTTGATGATATTTTGATTTATCGTCTATTTCGACGATATTTTTGATTATCGTCTATTTCGACGATATTTTGATTTATCGTTTATTATTACGATATTTGAACCATGATAGCAATTATAAAAGGAGATATTGTTTCGTCCCGCAAAATGGATAATCCTGAAGTTTGGTTATTGCCACTGAAAGAATTGTTCGGCAAGTGGGGTAAAACGCCTGCCCAGTGGGAATTGGTTTGGGGGGATTCTTTTCAACTCGAAGTAGATCAACCTGCAGATGCACTGCTGAAAGCTTTTTCCATTAAAACTTTAATAAAAAAGACAAAACCAAAGAACAAAAATAAAAAAACGAGCGATATCGATGTGAGAATGGCAATTGGTCTGGGCGAAAAAAGTTATTCCGGCATGCGTATTTCTGAAAGTAACGGGGAAGCCTTTATCAATGCGGGGGAGAAATTTGAGGAACTCGAAAGGGAAAAAGCTAATTTACTTATCAAAAGTCCGTGGAAAGATTTTGACGAAGAAATGAATCTTTACTTGAAATTGATATCCATTTTTATGGATAACTGGACTATCGCTTCTGCCGAATTGGCGGATATGGTCTTGAAATATCCTGATCTGAAACAGAATGAGATTGGGAAAATGCTCGATATCAAACAAAATTCGGTCAGTGGAAGATGGAAAAGAGCAAGAATAGACGAAATATTGGCTGTGGAACAAATATACCGGCGAAAATTGAATAAATTGATGGTTTAAGTGGAATTTGTCAGACTGATTTTGGCTCATTTAATCGGCGATTTTGTTTTACAACCGAAGTCGTGGGTGGACGAAAAGGAAAAATTCGGGTTCAGATCCCCGAAAATTTACCTGCACAGTCTCATTCATGGCGTTTTGGCATTGTTGGTTCTGTGGAATCTTTCTTATTGGACGTTGGCGCTTGCGCTTGCGATCATTCATCTCGTGATAGACTTAGCGAAACAGCACTTTCAGAAGGATAATAATAAATCACGCTGGTTTTTAATCGATCAGTCGTTGCATATCGTAAGTATTTTTGCCCTTTGGCTTTTGTTTTTCGACCCAAATCTATCGCTGACTTCTATTTTCGAAAATAATCTGTTTTGGATATATCTGACGGCAGTATTGTTTTTGACGGTTGCATGCGGCATTGCAATCCAAATAATTTTGGAAAATTGGACCCGTTTTATAAACTTCTCAAAAGCGGAATCGTTGCCGAACGCCGGTAAATATATCGGCATTTTGGAAAGGTTGCTGGTTTTTACTTTTGTGGTTTTAGGCCATTGGGAAGCCATCGGCTTTTTGGTAGCCGCCAAATCTGTGTTTCGATTTGGCGATTTAAAAGATTCAGGAAATCGAAAGTTGACCGAATATATTCTTATCGGGACTTTGCTTAGTTTCGGAATTGCCATTGTTACCGGTATTATCGTGGTCAGCATAACTGCCCAATTAAAATGATGTTTCGATGAAAAGGATAGGATTGATGTTGTTATTGTTTTTGGTCATAGGTTCTGTTACCTTTGCGAAGCAAAATCCGATTTATACGCAGGAAGACATCGCCATTTTCGACAGATATGTGCAATATATCGAATCCTATCGCAACAAGTCGATGGAGGAAGTGTTGCAAGCTACAGCCGAATTCTTTCTTGGATCGCCGTATGTCGCCAATACGCTTGAAACTTCTGTCGACGAAACATTGGTTGTTAACTTGAGGGAGTTTGATTGTACGACTTTCGTGGAAAATGTAATTGCCTTATCGCTTGCTGCGCGGAATGACGAATTGTCGTTTGAAGCTTTCGTCGACGAACTTCGAAAAATTCGTTATCGCAATGGCATTATCGATGACTATTCCTCGCGTTTACACTACACTTGCGATTGGGCTTTCGAAAACCAACGGCGAGGAATCGTGGAAAATATCAGTCGCAAATTGGGCGGAATGAAAGATGTGCGCGAAATTCATTTCATGACAGCGCATCGCGAAGCATACGGACAACTCTCCTCCGATGAACGGATGTTGCGAAAAATGTTGCTGCATGAAAAAGCAATCAACGATCGTGGTGGTTTTTATTATCTTCCGAAGGAACAAATTTCATCCCAATCGGACAATATTCCGAATATGGCTATGATTGCATTCGTTACGTCGATTGACGGATTGGACGTTTCGCATGTGGCCTTTGCTTATCGGCAGAATGAAAAACTGACTTTCATTCATGCTTCGAGTGCCGCGGAAAAAGTAATCATTCAGTCGACTACGCTGAGTGAATATTGTGCTTCACAAAAATTATGTAAGGGCTTGATGGTAATGAAAATAAATAATCTCCGAGAGGGAGGGATTATCGAATTTGACGATTTAGTATCTGCCGGGCGTTCGATATAAAAGCATTCATTTTTTGTATATCGGATGGGTTCATTGCCGGATGAATTTGTTCGAGAGGCAAATCGGTCGGGATGAGCAAGTATTTCATCTTTTTGTTTTGAACAAATTGTCGTACCCATACAAACCAGTAATTCACAGAATCTATCTCTAGAAGCGAATTTTCGTCGGCTTTACTGATGGTTATCTCGGCAATCATGCCGCCATCGGTATTCGGTTTTTGCTGATTGCTGATGAAATTCCCCAGCGAAAAAAAGACTACATTATTTATTCCGTTTTGGAATGAATCAATCAAAATCGGTTGAATGACGTGAGGATGATGTCCAATAACGATGCGCACACCATTTCGATTCAGAAATTCGGCCAATTTCAGTTGTTCCGGAGAAGGGTAGGTTTGGTATTCTTCGCCCCAATGCATTACGGCAATAATGATATCGGGGTTATATAGATTTGCAACTTTAATATCAATTTTGATTTGGGAAGTATCGATCAAATTTACTATGAACGGAGGCTTCACTTCAATTCCATTGGTATCGTAAACGTAATTTAGAAAAGCCATTCGAATGCCGTTGCGAATAAGGATGAGCGGATATTGCAACGATCGGCTTTCGGAAGAAGAAAAGGTTCCGGTGTGTTTTATTTCGAGGGAATCCAGCACTTCTATTGTCCTTTTCAATCCCTTGTTTCCCTTGTCGATTGCATGATTATTGGCCTGAACAAACATATCAAACCCTGCTTCCCGCAAAGCAAGTGCAAACTCATCGGGTGAACTGAAGGTGGGATAACCCGTAAAAGGTTTTCCGGCAAGGACGGTTTCGAAATTAACACAAGCCAAATCCGCACTCGAAATGCGACTTTTGACCAATTCGAAACAATCGTCATACCGATGATATCCTCTTTCGTTAAGTGCAGATTTCACTTGTAGTATATGCTGCATGGCATCGCCTGCAAAAAGAAGTTTCACCTCTTTTTTCTGCGCGAAGCACGCATACAATGCCGCTGACAGAAAGCATGAAACGACAAAGCGTCGAAGCATCATTTCGAATCTTGGTTAGTGCGACGAAGCGATTGATTGTGCGGGCTTCAGTGCATTGTTATACAACGATTTGTCGTTTAGTACTTCCACTGCCTTTTGGTAAGCCTTATCGTTTTGCAAGGTATGAATGAGAACACCTTTCTCGAAATAATAGCGCCGAACGATTTCGTTGGAGATGACATCTTTAATTGATTCCTTGAATAATTCGAGGTCGCGATCCAAATCCGGAATGAGTTTGTCTTTAAGTGCCTGAAATTCGGCTGATGCTACATCCATGTAACCTTCAAATTTCATTACCTCTTCAAGATTGCGAAGCGAATGCGCACTCATTTGATCGTATTTGAAATCTTTTTTCGATTTAACAAATTGCTTGAAAGATTCATAATCGGCATCTGTAAGCGAAAATTTGTCGGGCGAATCTATTTGAGGATGTTCCAGTACCCAATCCGTCACAAAATCAAACACAACGTTTTGAGTAACCAAGTAATAAGTAATGGTACCGGGTTTTTCTTCGGTAATTATAAAATCGGGGTTGATTCCGCCACCATCGCGCACCTCACGTCCGTTTCGGGTGTAAAATACATTTGTCAGACTGTCAGGAACGCGAGCGACACTTCCGTCGGGATTCCGATGTGAATAGTCGAGCACCTGAATGCAACGTCCGCTCGGAATGTAATATTTAGCAGTGGTAACCTTCAAACTTCCGTTGTAGGGTAGCATGCGGGTTGTTTGCACCAAGCCTTTTCCAAATGTTCGGTTTCCAATAATGACTCCGCGATCGAGATCCTGCATCGACCCGGCGAGAATCTCAGATGCCGATGCTGAGCTGGTATCGGTGAGCACGGCTATTGGGATGAGCGTGTCGATGGGTTGCTGTGAAGTTTTGTAAGTGCGATCCCACTGTTTGATTTTTCCTTTGGTGGAAACAATCTCCTGATCTTTCGGAATAAAAAGGTTAGCAATGCTCACGGCTTCCTCTAAAATTCCACCACCGTTGCCACGCAAATCGATGATAAGTGATTGTGCTCCTTTATCTTTCAATTCGAGAAATGCTTTGCGAAATTCTTTCGAACTGTTTTCGGTGAAACCGGAAAAATGAATGTATCCTGTTCCACTATCGTTTATTGCTGAATAGGTTACGGGATTGATCGTGATTTTTTCGCGAACGACTTTTATGGTGAGCGGTTTTTTTTCGCCGGGTCGTTGGATGAGCAGTGTAACCGTTGTACCGGGAGTTCCTTTGAGTTTATCGCTAACTTCCTTAACACTTGCGTTGCGCACATCTACGCCATCAATTTCAAGTATGATATCGGCAGCTTTCAGTCCACTTTTTGCCGCAGGCATATTTTCGTAAGGTTGATTGATAATGACACGTCCGTTGTTGTATGAAATTACGGCGCCAATTCCGGCATATTCGCCCGTGGTGAGCATCCGCAAATCGTCCATGTTATTTTCTGCGTAGTATTCCGTATAAGGATCGAGTCCTGCAAGCGTATTTTCGATGACGCTCCGCATCATTTTGTCCGTAGGAATACTATCGACATAAAACATATGCAATTCTTTGAATACGGAATTGAAGATGTCAAGGTTTTTATTGATGTCGAAATAACGTTGATTGTCATTCTTGGGGGAGGTTTGAGCTGATATGTTCAATAAGAATGCAGAAAAAAACAGCATCAAAAAGGTCTTCTTCATATTATGTTTCAAAATTGTCTTGTTAAATTCTACACAAAGAAACGAATTTTTTGCGAATAGATACGTCGTGTATTGTTATATGTTTTTAAAACCTGCTCTCAATTATGGAATTCCGTATCTTTGCAAAAGAATAAGCTAATGATATGTCACGTTTTTTTCGCCATCTTCTACTTCCAGGATTTATCGGATTGGTCATTTTTGTTTTGACTTGTTTGTTGACACCCAATGAAATACCAGAAATGCCTGATGCAATACCCTGGGACAAACTTGCGCATTTTGGTATGTTTTTCTGCTTATCGGCCGTTTGTTATTACGATTATTTTCAATTGAATGACGGAAATGTTCGAAAAAGCCGATGGATTTTTTGGGGATTTGTGATTCCCGTGTTTTACGGAGCAGTAATAGAATTGCTGCAAAAATACGTTTTTACGAGTCGAAGCGCGGATATCTTCGATTTTCTTGCCGATGTGCTCGGATCTTTTGTTGCATCCATCCTTTCGATTTATATTCTTGATCGGAAACATAAATGGAAAAAAAGTTTACCTTTGCAACAAAACATTCGTAAATTATAAACTGCCTAAAAACTACTCGAATGAAATACGAAGATCTTAAAATTTTGGACGAGCTTCGCGAAAAGGGAAGTATTACCGAAGAAGAATTTCAGCGCGAAAAAGCAAAAATTCTTAATGGACACTATAATCGGACTGATGACGAAAGTGTATTCAAAAAACCTCTCTTCGATTTGGAAGAGAATACATATCTGATGCTTATGCATTTATCGCAGTTAGCAGGATTAATGGTACCGTTGATTGGTTTTATTATACCTGTTGTTTTGTGGCTCGCAAACAAGGATGTAAACGAAAAAGTAAATGAAAACGGGCGAAATATTTTGAATTTCATAATCAGCTACACAATTTATGCCGTAATCTTGTGCATTACTATTATCGGCATTCCGTTGGCAATGATTTTGGGAATTATTTACGTGATTTTCGTCATCATTGCTTCCATCAAAGCCAACAACGGCGTAAGTTGGAAATATCCTATGTCGATCGAATTTATTAAATAAACATGATCGAAGAATTGCTTGTAAAATATACAGATGTTGTTTTGAATCGCGAAGAGAATACTATTCTACGCGATGTGAATTTTTCGGTTGAAAGAGGTGATTTTCTGTATATCATAGGGAAAGTCGGCTCCGGAAAGAGTACACTCCTGAAAAGTATTTACGCCGAAATACCCATAATTTCGGGCGATGCACAGGTATTTGAATATCAATTACAAAAAATAAAACGCAATCAAATTCCTTATTTGCGACGCAAAATTGGTATTGTATTTCAGGATTTTCAATTGCTTATCGATCGATCGGTAGAAAAAAATCTGGAGTTCGTGCTTCGTGCCACGGGTTGGAAAAACAAAAAGATGATCGAAGATCGCATTCACGAAGTGTTGGTACAGGTAGGGATGCAAAACAAGACTTACAAAATGCCCCACGAACTGTCGGGTGGCGAACAGCAACGCATTGTGATAGCTCGTGCCTTACTCAATTCGCCGCCATTGATTTTGGCCGATGAACCAACAGGAAATCTCGATCCAGAAACGGGAAGCCAAATCGTCGCCCTATTGCAGTCGATTTCCGAGAAAGGTACGGCTGTAATCATGTCCACACACAATTATTCGATTGTACAGACATTTCCCGGAAAAATCATGCGGTGCGAAAATATGCATTTAATCGATATGAATTAGCCGAAATCTGATGATTTGCCTTCTGAATAGAATGACTCTCCATTTGAATTGAATGATCGATAAACCAAATACTCATTTTCATAATTTTACTCCCTAACTTTCTGAAAATTCGAATAAATTCTATTATTTTTCGCTTACTGCCGAAAGAAAAGTACAGTTTCTATGGCTTTTTGTGTTATTTTTGTAGGATCTGTAAAGAACGATTTTGAATAATGACTAAATTACATACGTTTATAATTATTTTTTTACTGGCGACGATTGACGTTTTTTCTCAAAAATATCCAGCAACAGAAATCCGGGCTGTGTGGCTCACAACCAATTATAATTTGGATTGGCCAAGATCCAAATCAAGTGTTACCATCCAAAAGCGTGAAATTCAAGAAATTCTTGATCATCTTCAAAAACACAATTTCAATACTGTTTTTTTTCAGACGCGTAATAGCGGCGAAGTCCTCTACAGATCAAACATTGAACCGATGTTTCGCAGCGTCGCGCAATCACCCGGTAAAGAGTTTTTTGATCCTTTGAAGTTTGTTATTGAGGAATGTCATAAACGAGGAATGGAGTGTCATGCATGGCTTATTACTTATCCGCTTGGCTCTCGCAAACATCAAAACAGTTTGGGAGTAGCATCTGTGGTAAAAAAACATCGCGACATTGTGACTCTCTACAAAAATGGCTGGTACCTCGATCCCGGAAATCCTCAAACCGATGACTATCTCCTTTCAATTGTTAGTGAAATTGTTTCGAATTATGATGTTGACGGTATTCATTTCGATTACATTCGTTATCCCGACCGTGCGGTGAAATTTACGGATGATGCAAGTTATCGTCGTTGGGGTAAAGGGCAGGCTCGCGACGATTGGCGCAGGGAAAATATCAATCGGTTTGTCGCCAAAACTTATGATCAGGTGAAAAAGTTAAAACCATGGGTGATGGTGAGTAGTTCACCCTTGGGAAGATACAAGCCTTTGGATACAAACCCAAATGATTCATGGACAGCTTATTATAGCGTTTATCAGGATCCGGTTCAATGGATCAATTCTGGCAAACACGATGCCATTTTCCCAATGATGTATTATCGCGACAGATTGTTTTATCCCTATCTCGATCAATGGATAAAAAACTTAAATGGACGAATTTTGGCACCAGGATTGGGCGTTTATCAAATTCAGGATCTGGGTTGGCTTAGCAGCGATATAATTAATCAGATAGAATATTGCAGATCTAAAGCAGTATCGGGAAATGCTTTTTTCAGAGTTGAACATCTATTGAATTACAATCCATACATACTGAATAAATTATCTGAGCAATATTATAAATATCCTGCTAAAATTCCTCCAATGACCTGGTTGTCAGATGAGATTCCGGATTCTCCTTTCGATTTGACTGCAGAAAAAGTAGCCGCCGATTTTCAGCTTCGATGGAAAGTAAAAAATACAGATCAGCGAATAACATTCAACGTGTATCGATGCAAATCGGATACTATCGATACAACCGATGGGTCTAATTTGTTGGCAACAGGTTTGCGTGAGCCCGTCTTTATGTATCAGCCCCCTGAAGATGATACGGCTTATTATTATTTTGTAACGGCAAGCGATTCGTTTCACAATGAAAGCTCGGTAACAATACCTGCATTTTTCTGGCATTCAACAACGGAAAAATAATAAATATTCTCATTTTGCTCTTCTTATCATTTTCGTTCAAAATCGATATTTGCAATTTTTCATACGAAATGTTGATAATTAAATAGATAAAAAGCAAAATGAATCGTTCAAAAAACATATTTTTGCAACATGGATGATGAAGTCATTAAAAATCGTGTGAAAGAAATTTTTACCGAATATCTCACTCTTCACAAACATCGGAAAACGCCAGAAAGATATGCCATTCTTGATCATATTTATTCGACCAAAGGGCATTTTGATATGGACTTGTTATATAATTCGATGATTGAGGAAAATTTTCGAGTGAGTAGGGCCACGCTATACAATACTATCGATTTGCTGCTCGAGTGTGGATTGGTTGTCAAACATCAATTTGGTGAGAATGTTTCGAAATATGAGCGGGCATACGGTAATGAAAATCACAATCATGTTATTTGCATTTCGTGTGGACGTGTTTGGGAAACAAAAAACGGAGATCTTTTTACTCCGACGCAGCAGAAAAAAATCAAGAAATTTACTGTTCATTATTACAGCATGTACATTTATGGCATTTGCAGTAAATGCAGCCATGCAAAGAAAATGGAGTTACTCCGTTTAGGTAAAGTGCAACCGGAAAAGACAACCGGTGCGGATAAAAAGCAAAAAAAATCAAAGAAAAATGAAAGTTGATGTAATTTTAGGCCTTCAATGGGGAGATGAGGGCAAAGGGAAGATTGTAGATGTATTAACTCCCGATTATCAGATTGTTGCAAGGTTTCAAGGTGGCCCAAATGCTGGTCATACACTCGAATTTGAAGGACAGAAATACATTCTGAAATCAATTCCTTCGGGTATTTTTCAGGAAGGAAAGATCAATGTAATTGGTAATGGTGTCGTGCTTGATCCGGCATTGTTTAAACAGGAAATTGATGCTCTCGAAGCATCAGGGCATACACTTATCGATCGCCTTTTTATTTCGAAAAAAGCACATCTAATTTTACCGACACATCGATTGCTTGACGTGGCTATGGAATCGTTGAAGGGTGATTCGAAGATAGGAACTACGGGTAAGGGAATAGGCCCCGCTTATACCGACAAAGTAAGTCGCAACGGTTTGCGAGTGGGTGACTTGTTTCATAATTTCGAAGAAAAATATCGAATTGCAATCGATCGACACAAAGAGATGCTCGCTCAATATCATTTCGAATACGATTTATCGGAGCTTGAGGCTCAGTGGTTTGCAGGAATCGAAAAATTGAAAGAATTTACCATTATCGACGGCGAACACTTCATCAACAAATCCCTTTTGCAGGGAGAGCGAATTTTAGCCGAAGGAGCACAGGGTTCGATGCTCGATGTCGATTTCGGATCATATCCTTTTGTAACTTCCTCTAACACTGTCAGTGCCGGTGCATGCATCGGATTGGGTGTTTCACCGCATGCCATTGGCGAGGTGTACGGAGTTTTTAAAGCATATTGTACTCGCGTGGGTAGCGGACCTTTTCCAACCGAATTGAAAGATGAAACCGGCAATTTGCTCCGCGATCGAGGACACGAATACGGTTCTGTTACCGGACGTCCACGTCGATGCGGATGGATTGATCTTGTTGCACTTCGATATACGGTAATGCTTAATGGAGTTACCAAACTGGTGATGATGAAAAGTGACGTACTCGATTGTTTTGATACCATAAAAGCATGTGTTTCGTATATAGTGAATGGTGAAGAAACGGAAGATTTGCCGTTTGATTTATCGGACAACATCGAACCTGTTTGGGTAGAATTGCCCGGTTGGAAAACCGATATGAGCCAAATGCAATCGGAGGACGAATTTCCCGAAGAGTTTAACAACTATCTTACTTTTCTGGAAGATGAACTTGGGGTACCCGTTAGCATTGTTTCTCTTGGCCCCGATAGAAAGCAAACTATCATACGGTAAAAAAACGATTTTAGGGAATTTCTTTTCTTGAAAGTGATTTGGCATGTATTTTGCCTATATTATTTGACAAAACAACGTTAAATTATTTATTTAAAACTTATAAACGATGACATCTGTTTTTTTTCTGACAAATTTTTTGCCTTCGGGGGAAATCATATTGCAGGCTAATTCGTATGGTTACGGCCAATCATCCTCTCAGATGAGTGGAACTGTTATGATATGGATTCTTTTCGGAATTATCGCTCTGGCAGGTTGGATTGTGCAGGCACAGTTGCAAAGTCGATTTAAAAAATATTCTTCGATTTCACTTCGCAATGGCATGACGGGGAAAGATGTAGCTGAAAAAATGCTTCATGATCACGGAATTTATGATGTGCAAGTGATTTCAACAAGGGGGCAGCTTACCGATCACTACAATCCAATGAACAAAACCATAAACCTGAGCGAACCGGTTTATTCCAGCACAAGTGTGGCTGCGGCTGCTGTTGCTGCTCACGAAACGGGTCATGCTGTGCAGCACGCCGTGGGTTATGCCCCGCTAAAAATGCGTTCCGCCTTGGTGCCTGTTATTTCGGCGACGAGTCGGTGGGTGATGTGGGTCATTCTATTGGGAATTATTATGATACAAACATTTCCGGCACTTTTGTGGATTGGAATCGTCATGTTTGCGCTTACTACCATCTTTAGTTTTGTAACCTTGCCGGTTGAGAAAAATGCCACCAACAGAGCGCTTGCCTGGCTTAGCAATGCCGGCATCACCGATGTAAGCAATCAGGCTCAGGCTGTAGATGCACTTCGTTGGGCCGGTTACACTTATGTAGTGGCTGCACTTAGTTCATTGGCAACGCTTTTTTATTATATTATGATAGCACTTGGGAGCAATCGAAGATAAGAGTTCTTTATTTGCATAGCCTAAGAAGTATTGAGTTTGAATTTTATTGCACTGTCAAAGTGCTAAAAAGACAATTATCAGAAATCATCACAATGGGGTGTTTTGGGGTTTACTTTTGTGTCTGAATTATACTGCATAGGGTAATTACTAAAACAGATGGGGCTGTCTCAAAAGTAGGGACAGCTTCATTTTTTTATTTGGAAAATATCATAAAAACAGGGAAAAAGCAGGATAAAAGATTTGTGTAATTGCATATTATTTAGTATCTTTATAGCTGTCAATCAATAACATGAATTATGTCGAGAGCAGTATTTAAATCGAACGAACAAGGACAAG
>JARKPE010000050.1 GCA_029975415.1 Dysgonamonadaceae bacterium
ATATGTATATTTCTCATCTGATTGCTTTTTCGCTTTCGGTTGCCGGGCTTTTATTGGTAAAGCGTCATAGTCGTTTGCTGTACGACATTTCGGTGGTAACATTTTTATTATCGTTTCCACTCATCATTCTTATTGGATCGAAAATCGATTCCACCAGAATGTTTGTCGCAGTAGAGGTTATTTTTGTGCTTTCTCTTATCGTCTCACGATTGTCTCGTCCTAAAATCATTTTGCGTTTGGCCCGGAATGATAATCCTTCGGCAAGAAATTACTTGAACGAATCTTTTCGAGTGGCATTTCTTAGTCAATATGGGCTATCAATTCATTTGCTTATCGTTTTGTCATTGTTCCTATTTTCAGTGAACGAACTTTCGTTGATTGAAATACCCATTGTAAAAATTACGGCACAGCTTGTTTTATTGGTAATCATGTGCATCGAATCATTAAGGTTGAATATTTTTGATAATAAACTTAAACATGAGGATTGGTTGCCGGTAGTTAACGAAAAAGGTGATATTACAGGCAAAATAGCCAAATCGGTTACCAAAGATCTCAAAAACAAGTTTATGCATCCGGTGGTGCGAGTGGCGTTGATCTTCGATGGCAAATTATATTTGTCTAAAAGAAAGAATAATCGCATTCTTGATCCGGGAAAATTGGATTATCCTTTCGAAAAATATATGAATTTCGATGATGATTTGGATCGTGCGGTGCATGACGCAATCGTTTCCGAGACAAAGAACGATCAGATTCCCTTGCGATTTTTGCTGAAATATGTTTTTGAAAATGCTACAACTAAGCGATTGATTTTTTTGTATGTATCCGAGATTGAAACCGAAGATACGTTTAACAGTCTTCAGCTTCAAGATGGCAAATTATGGACAGAAGCACAGATTGAAGATAATTTAGGTAACAATTTATTTTGTGAGTGTTTTGAGATGGAATACGAGTACTTGAAAAACACAGTTCTGCTCTTTTCCAAACGTAAAAAAACCGGTTCGATCGCCTAAAACAAAGGAAGGCTCACTTGCGCAAGCCTTCTCCGATAATATTTTTATCCGATTATATGTCGAACAAGCGTTTGAGATGTCTGTCATATAGATTTTCTTCGACGCAATTGCCCACTACATCGGCATATTTTTCGAGTAGAGAGGTATATTCTGTACCCATTTCGGCGGCAACTTTGTAAGCGACGTGAATAAGCTGGCGAAAATTGGGATTGTAATCGGGATGTCCCGGAATGTGGCGAAGCGTATTGGCAAATTTTTCGCCCGACCATTTATTCACTTCATCTACCGAAGGCAGTTTGGATGCATCAATATCAATCACATCGGCGTAGGGAGCGCATAATTCTTCTTTTCGATCGTGAGAATTGGCGTAAATTTTCTTTGCAGCGTCAAGACCGTCTTCACCTGCAATGGACAATCCAATCACTTCTTCGAGCCAAGTTGTTCCGGCCGTTTTCAGATGAAGTCCTTTATCGTACTTTTTGATAATTTTAGCCATGATCGGGTAAATCGAAAATTTGTCACTGCCGGAATGTACACTCAGCTTCAATTCTTCAGGCAGGCCGAATTCTTTAACGGCATAGTCAATCACGAGAACATCTTCTTCGAATTCCTTTGCAAACTGATCGAGATTGCCTACATAATCCACTCCTTTGTTGAAACGACCTGTAAACTTTGGTGCAATAGTTTGTGCAGGAACTCCTTTATCTGCAAGCATCTTCAGAATAAAGAGCAATTCGATCGGTGTTTGTGGAGTTTCTACTTCGTCCATTGACACTTCGGTAATGAAATTGCCTTCACCCTTTTCCTTTTTTAAATAATTATAAATCTCCGAAGCTTGTTGGGTGGCTGCCAGAAATTTACCGGCAATCACTTCAATCAATTCGGGCGTGATTTCAAGTGGTTCGGCAATACCGGGAATGTGAAGCTGTCCGATATAATTTTCACAAGACGAGAGGAAAGCTTCGATTTCTGTTTTAGGACTCTCCTTGCCGATATAGGCTGCAACATCAAGCGTGAAGAAATCCGAAACTTCTACGAATGGCGCAACC
This sequence comes from Dysgonamonadaceae bacterium, assembly GCA_029975415.1. Classification (GTDB taxonomy): domain Bacteria; phylum Bacteroidota; class Bacteroidia; order Bacteroidales; family Dysgonomonadaceae; genus Seramator. The sequence goes on from JARKPE010000050.1 coordinate 2,060, forward strand.
GTGTTGAAATTTATATGGTCGGCATCTACCAGATATTGTCCTTTATAGCCCAAAGCTTTTACCGCTTCGTCAGCTTCTTTGCGCGTATCGGCAGGAGTCGAATGCACGTAGGTATGTTCGCGATTCGATTTGTTCCATACCGGAACGATCTCTAATCCGGCCTTGTTTGCCTTCATAATTGCTCTGAGTTGTGCTTTCCCTTCATGAGCGAAACGGTCGCCGACTCCCAAACTATATTTAGATAATGTTTTCATAATGAATGATGTTTCTCGTTTTTAAAAATTAAAAAATGTTTTTGCGTTGTAATAAGAAATATTTTCTACCATTTGCCCCAGAAAATCCATTTCCGAAGCCGGAAGTAATCCGTTTTCAACATCGCTGCCAATCAGGTTGCACAATGTCCTGCGGAAATATTCGTGACGAGGATATGAAAGAAAGCTGCGAGAATCGGTGAGCATTCCTACAAAACGGCTCAACAGCCCCATATTCGAGAGCGAATTCATTTGTGCTTCCATGCCGTTTTTTTGATCGAGAAACCACCATCCTGCTCCGAATTGCATTTTGCCGGCTATCTTCCCGTCCTGAAAATTTCCTATCATCGTAGCTACTAAATCATTGTCGCGTGGATTCAGATTGTAGATAATGGTCTTGGTAAGTTTGTTGTCCTTGTCCAATTGGTCGAAAAACCGACTCATTGCTTTAGCAACTGTAAAGTCGCCAATAGAATCAAAGCCGGTGTCAGGCCCCAATTGTTTAAACATTCTTGTGTTGTTGTTGCGAATTGCTCCATAGTGAAACTGTTGTGTCCATCCTTTTTCCCAATCCATTAAGGCTCCTTCATAGAGCATGGCCGATTTAAACTTTATTATTTCGTCAGTTGAAAGCATTTTTCCGCCGTAAACTTTATTGAAAATGGCATCGATTTCCGATTGGGTATAGGGTTCGGCATAGAATTCTTCGATTCCGTGATCGGATAGTTTGCAGCCGATGCTTGCGAAAAAATCGTGTCGTTTTCGAAGCGCCTCAATTAAATCGGAGAATTTGCTTATTGTTATTCCTGAAACATTCGACAGCTTTTCCACATACGCACGATATTCTGTCGGATTTTCTACTGCCATAGCTTTGTCGGGGCGCCAAGTGGGCAATACTTTTATTTGGAATCCTTCATTTTTGAGTGCAATATGATATTCGAGAGAATCAATAGGATCATCCGTAGTGCAAACGGTTTCCACATTGAACATTTTCATAAGACCACGAGCCGAATATTCCGGAGTACGAAGTTTCTCGGTACAAGTATCAAAAATTTTTCTGGCCGTTTTCGGGCTGAGTAACTCATCAACGCCGAATGCTCTTTTCAGTTCGAGATGTGTCCAATGATACAATGGGTTGCGCATCGTATAAGGCACGGTTTCGGCCCATTTTTCGAATTTTTCCCAATCCGATGTATCTTTTCCCGTGCAGTAGTGCTCGTCCACACCATTTGTGCGCATAGCCCGCCATTTTTAGTGATCTCCTTCGAGCCTGTTTTGACCC
>JARKPE010000085.1 GCA_029975415.1 Dysgonamonadaceae bacterium
TGTCGATATGTCGAATATGCATGCGCCCGAATTGTCTATTTGAAATGATTGTTGCACAGAGCCTCCTTGTCCCGTAACCTCCACCCATGCTATTCCCGAATAATTTTCGATTTCGATCGTCAAAAAACCAGGATCGATAAAAGCATTAACTATTGTAGCGGTGGCAGATCGTGTGCCTTCGGATCTTTTCTCGAGTTCTATTTTGTGATTGGTGTTTGCCATGCTCCTTTCGTTCAAGATAACAAAAGAACAAAGTCCCAAAACGACGAGAATAGAAAATGCAGCTAAAATAAAGTTTCGTTTCATGCGCTTGCCTTTTATTTGTTTTTCACAAACAAAGTAAGAGCAATTTCTAATGCGTGTCAATACTCTGCAACAATTCTTACCTGTTTTTGAGCCTTAAAACGCTGAATATATGCATAGTAACCAAATCATTCTTACCTAGAAAAGTGCTGAAAAAGCTACTTGAAAAGCGATATCAGGTTGTCGAAATGATCGAAAGAAGACTTATTTTCCATAATTTTCTTTTTCAGGTATGATTTTTTGGACTTGAGGTTGGCAGGCGTTGTATGCAGCAATGAAGCTATCTGCATAGTATCGATTTTCATGGCAAGCATGATGAGGAGAAGACGATCGGTTTCGGTAAGCAGCTCCAATCCTTGATGTACATCCAAAATATCTTCGAATATCTGAGAAGGAAACAGTTCGTTTGAGAGAGTATTGAACTGTTCTTCGCCTTGTTTCAATATTTCCCGGTATTCATCCGCCATTTTAGGATTTTTGTCCCCCCTGATTTTCATTTCGAACATTTTCAACCGATGTTGTTGATCGGCATATTGCCTTAGGAAAGCGGCATAAATATTCAAAATATTTTTTTGCTGTTCGGTTTGTCTTTGCAATAGCAAGGCGTTGGTTTCTGCAATTTTTGTTTCTATTTGCAATTTCTCGTTTCGCAATACTGCCATCGTTTGACGCTTGCGAAAAAATAGAATCAATCCCGCTATGGATAAAAGGAGAAGAAACATCAAAACAGCGAGCAACGTAACATTGTTTTGTGCTTTCAGGGCTTTGTTTTCGGCTTTGGCTAAATCGTAACGTTTTTCCAGTTCCAGAATTTTTGTATTTGTTTGCTCGTCAACGGAATGTTCGTAAGCCTCAAACATCTTTTGCCGAAGGGAATCGGCCAATTTGTAATTTCCTTGTTCAGCCGCAATATCTGCGACATTTTTATACAAAAGATAATTGAGGTGGTAGCCGGAGTCGGATATAGAAGCAATGGCCTGCAAGCCGTAATACATTGCACTATCGAGTTTGTTAACGCTTTTATATCTGTCGGACAGAGAATAATAGGTACGGAAATTATCTACCTTTTCTTTTTGGAACGGCAGTAACCCAACCATGTCTTTTTCGCACTGAAGGGCCTTTTCATGTTCTCCTTGAATATCGTAATATACCGATTGCATATTCAATATATTAAAATCGATATCAGGGACATGTTTTTTTAAATTGAGCAACGTATCCAAATATAATTTTCCGATTTCATATCGATCTTGTGCCATTTCGTCCCAAAACAACTCGGAATACACATCAAAAATATGTCTTGGCGAGTTTTCTTTTCGGGCATAATCAAGTGCCCTGTAGTAATATTTTTTTGCCAACTCGTGATTACCGTTTTTGTAATGAAGGTTTCCCAAATAATAATAAAGCAGGTAACCGATAGATGGATTCGGGTCTTTCGATTGATCGAACAGTTCCTTGGCACGTATCAGCGGAACATAAACCGTACTGTCGGTTATGCCCATGCGCGTTAGAACGATACCCCGATATACAAGCGATCGGATATGGTTTTCACTTCCGGTTTCGTGATGGTCATAATATCTGACGGTATTTGCGATCAGCGAATCGGAGGTAAAATCGGCATAAGTTTTATCTTGTGCGATTGTTTTCAATAAACCGTAGTAAGCCCGATTTCTTGCATCGAGTTCTTTGGCATTTATCAGTTCAAGACTATCGATAATAGCATCGGGGTTTTCATCGAGGAGGACATCCCATCGAGTCAGTCTTGCAAGCATCCTCTCGTTTTCCTGTTTATGGCAGGCAACGAAAAGAAACACAATACAAAGCACGAAAACGGGAAAAATGCTTTGCCTCATCTTTATTATGAATAAATACGATTTCATCTTTTTGTTTCGACAATCATTACTTCGCTGACACTCATATCAACGGTTGGCCATCCGAATTTTCTATGTCAACATGCTTACAAAGTTGGGATGTTTTTTCGAGACAACATCTCAATTACGGAAAACATTTATTTGACCAATTTAATCAAAACCGCTAAGTTATGAATATTTAACCAAAAATTGATCTCATGCTGCCGTACAGTTATATCGGCAGCATAAGATATTTAAACATGAGATATTTAAAATAGACAATAGACATTATATTCATTAAAATTATGTAGGCCTCAAATTGAGAGACATTGTGATTCTGAAATTATGTAGGCCGCAAGCAATGAGCATGACCAAATCGTCAAACCCAAACTTGCGACACCTGAAACGTTCTTTGACAATACGACATTTTTTGACTCCGCCGATGGCAT
>JARKPE010000077.1 GCA_029975415.1 Dysgonamonadaceae bacterium
ACAACTATCGGACTTGTGCTGCGAATACCTTTCAGACGAAAATTCCCTTTAGCCCTGCATATAACGTCTTGGCCATCGTCACTACGCACCAGATAGGTATTACCCGTGTTTTTGATCACAATACCTTTCATGGCGTTCATGTTTGTAAAGTGTCAACGGCAATGGCCGGACAGTAAGTAAAGTGTAACTCGATTTTTTTACTCAAGCAGAATCATTTAAACGGTAAGTATTTCTTTCTCTTTAGCTGCAAACATATCATCCACTCTCTTGATGTATTTGTCGTGAAGTTTTTGAAGATCGGCTTCGGCATCTTTTCCAACGTCTTCGGGAAGTCCTTCCTTCACAGCTTTTTTTACCTCATCAATCGCTTCACGTCGAGCGTTACGGATGCTTATCTTTGTTTCTTCGGCTTCCTGTTTGGTTTGTTTCACTAATTGCCTGCGTCGCTCTTCGGTAAGAGGAGGTATTCCAAGTCGAATAACTTCACCATTGTTTTCGGGCGTTATACCGACATCCGAATCCATAATCGCTTTCTCCACAGTCCGCAGCATAGATTTCTCCCAAGGCTGCACCAAAATTGTTTTGGCATCAGGCGTAGTGATGGTAGCGACATTAGAAAGAGGAACATTGCTGCCGTAATATTCCACACGAACACCATCCAGAATGTGAGGATTGGCTCTTCCTGCACGAATCCTGGATAAAGTCTCCTCGAGAAACTCAATCGCCATTTGCATTTTTTCTTCAGCGTCCTTTTTGATGTCAGAAACTTCCATATGCTTCTATTTTAAATGTTTTACCGCAAAAATAGTGAAAATATTTTAAACAATACCACCAAACTCACACATAAACAACCGTACCGATGGGTTCTCCATCGATTACTTTCTTCAGATTCCCATAAGTGTCCATATCAAACACAACAACCGGCAGATTGTTGTCCTTACACAATGTTGTAGCAGTCAGATCCATCACTTTCAATCCACGAGCATACACCTCGTCAAACGAGATTCTGTCGAATTTGACGGCCGAAGGTTCTTTTTCCGGATCAGCCGTATAAACACCGTCCACGCGCGTTCCCTTAAACATGGCATCGGCTTCTATTTCAATCCCACGCAACGCCGAAGCAGTGTCAGTTGTAAAAATAGGATTGCCCGTTCCGCCGGCAAGAATAGCAATTTCGCCATTTTGCATAGCTTCGATTGCTTTCCATTTAGTATAAAGTTCGCCTACAGGTTCCATGCGAATTGATGTAAACACTCTGTTATTCTGTCCGATGGAAGTAAGAGCCGAACTCAACGCCAGACTATTAATGACCGTTGCTAGCATTCCCATCTGATCGCCTTTTATGCGATCAAATCCTTTTTTGGAACCACTAAGGCCTCTAAAAATATTTCCGCCACCGATCACAACCCCGATTTCGACACCCGACTGTGCGACTTCTTTTAACTGTCGAGCATATTCTTCAAGTTGTTTCTCGTCAATTCCCTGTTCTTTATCTCCTGCCAACGATTCTCCGCTTAGTTTAAGAAGTATTCTGCTATATTTTTTCATTTTTCGATTCGATACTAAAAATTTTTCAAATTCACTCGTCCAAGAATTTCACCTCTTTAAATGCATAGACGCGCTCTTCATCCGTTTCGAAAGTTCTGAGCACGAGATGACCGGATGGAAGGATACGATCGATTTTCGCCTTAAATTGGCCGCTGGCATCTTCAAACAAATGATATCCGTTGACACGATATAGATCGAGCATATATTCATCATCGATAATCTGCTGCTCTCCGCGCTGCAATTCGCGATATAAAAGAAAAAACTCTCGCATAAATATGTTGAGAACATACACCCGATCATATTCCGTTCCGGTAATCTGCCTCAATGATACCGGATTGGGTAATTCAGGCGGAAATTCTCGCTGATTAAGATTGATGCCTGCTCCGATAATGCTATGCTCGATTTGATTGCCCTGAATATCGCTTTCGATGAGTATTCCTGCAATTTTTTTGTCTTTCCAGTAAATATCATTCGGCCATTTGATTCGTATATCATCGACAAACTGGTCGAGTGTGTTTTTGATTGCGAGAGAAGCCATTTTTGAAATAACAAACTGCTCTTTGGCCGGTACCTGTCGCGGATAAATTAAAAGGCTGAATAAGAGATTGTCTCCTTTAGACGAAATCCACGTATTGCCCGCCTGACCTCGTCCAACAGTCTGATAATCGGCCATCACGAGAGATCCTTCTTCGGGATGCTGTGATTCTACGAGCTCTTTCATATAACTGTTGGTAGAATCGACTTCGTTGAGCCGAACTGTAAGTCTGTCTTTACTTAGTTGATCCATAATATTCTAATTGCTGTTTTTTGGGTAATTTTTTCACAACTTCATCCGCTGAATGGCAGATCCAGCTTTTCACTTCTGCATCGGACATTTCACCGGTTATATAAATGCAATTCCAGTAAGTTTTGTTCATGTGATAAGCAGGCTCAACGCATCGATGTTTTTCACGCAGAGCCACTGCTTTTCGGGGGTCGCATTTGAGTGTAATACATAATCTGTCGGAATCTAAGGGAATCATTGCAAACATTCTTCCCATCACTTTCATCACCAGCGTCACATCGTCGAAGGGCAAAGTAGCTTCTGCATCTTTGATTGTCAAACAAAATTCGTACAAATCTTCAATATTCATTTTCTATCCGATCAGAGTAAACAAGTTGAAATTACAGAAAAGGAAGAAACGCATCCTCGATGTGCTCTATTTCGAATTTTCCATGATTCCAAACCACACCAACAATATCGAACCGAGCAGGTTTGTCAATGACATGCTCAATCAGATAATGATCGGCAGCCTCTACCATACGTCTCTGTCTCGCAGTGCCCACAAAATCTTCGGGATTGCCCCACTGCACGGAAGTACGTGTTTTCACCTCCATAAACACGATAAATGCCTCATTTTCGGCAACAATATCTATTTCGTATCCGTGAAACGTCCAGTTACGATCAACAATATTATATCCTTTTTCTATCATCAGTCGTGCGGCAGCTTCTTCGCCCATTTTGCCAAGATCGTTATGTTGCGCCATACGAAATATTTTAATTTATGCGTAAAAATACAAATTTAAGTCTAATGCACTTCGTTTTCGTTAAAATATTTTGTTTTTTTGTATTGGCAAACAGCAAATAATGCCTCATCAATAAATTAAATTATGATAAATGAACAAGTCAGCACATTTCAAATCATCGTCGAAACAAAAGCTCCGCACAAAAAAAGCGGAGTTCATGCTAACCGAAGACGAATATCAACTGATCGATTTCTATTTGCGAAAATATAAAATCACCAATCGTTCGCGTTGGTTCCGAGAAACGGTTTTAAATTATATTTTCAAAAATATGGATCAGGATTATCCGACTCTTTTCAGTGAAAACGAGATGAGGAGGTGAAAGAAATTATGATTATGATTGTCAAGAGAGAAATCGATGCTGACGAGAGAAAAATTTACACTGTCATGTCCGGAAATGATTCTGTCGAAATCGCAAAGGACACTGATGAGTAAGAAAACTGAACACAGTTAATTTTCTCAAATTTACGAAACTGAATAATACAAACATCACTTCTCACAATGATATTGGATGACGAATATTTTATGAGACAAGCCCTCGCCGAAGCTAAACTTGCATTCAACGAAGACGAAATACCTGTAGGTGCGGTCATTGTGAATAAAAACCGCATTATTGCGCGTGCACACAATCTCACCGAAACGCTTAACGATGTAACGGCTCATGCCGAAATGCAAGCCATCACCGCAGCCACTTCAGTGTTGGGTGGAAAATATCTTACCGACTGCACGTTGTATGTTACAGTCGAGCCTTGTCCGATGTGTGCCGGAGCCCTGCGATGGGCACAAATCTCAAAAATAGTGTTCGGCGCCTCGGACGAGAAACGCGGCTATCACACCGTTTCCCCAAGAATACTTCATCCCCGCACCAAAGTAGTTTCAGGAATTTTGGCCGACGAATGTGCTTCGCTCATGCAGTTATTTTTCGAACAGAAAAGATGAACGGACAAAAGTCTCAACTTTTGCCCGTCAGAGAATATTGAGTTATTGAAATAAAACCAATATTATATTTTCAGGAAAATTTTCTTTTTATACAAAAAGTAGAGGAACAACCATCCGATTGTGACGTATCCCACAGCATGAACAAATGGCTCCCACATGGATGGGACAAGACTGCCTATTCCGGCGAAGAAAAATTCGGTAGCGTTGTTCCACCCGATAATACGATTGGCCAAGTAAATGGTAAGTGGATTCATGCCGATCACAACGAAAAAAGTTGTCCATTTCTGATATTTCCATACATCAATAATCAGATAAAATATAGCCAGGAGCAACATACTCAAACCACCAACCCAACAAACGAATGAACTCGACCACAAATTTTTGTTAATGGGAAAAACCAAATTCCACACCTGTCCCACAATCATCAGCACAATGGCCGCTATCGTCAGATACATTACTTTCTTTATCGGTTTTACCGAACTCATCAAAAATTCACCGGTAAGCATCCCCAAGAGTCCTGTTGCCACAGCAGAAATAGTAGGCAAAATTCCTTCGTTGTCTCCGAACTCATAGCAACAAAAACGACCCGGAAGAAGCATTCGGTCAATATAGCTCGAAATATTTCCCTTCATGGAATAGTGATCCGGATCCCCAAAATCGGGCGCTTTGAAAATCACAAAAATCAACCAGTAAAAAATCAATATGCAGATCATCCAAATCGCACGAGTTCGTTGACTCTTCGTATTCATAAAAATGAGTGCTGCAAACATCCATGCTAGTCCTATTCGCCCCAACACACTCGCATAGCGAAGATTGGCAAAATCGAAGCTTAGTCCGTTGTTGTAGAGGATGCCTATGAGCACCAACAGCAATCCGCGTTGAAAAACATGGCGCGTCAGTGCTTGCCTTCCACCCTGCGCGGCCAATCGCTTTCTTGCAGAAAAAGGGAAAGAAACTCCGGCAATAAACAGAAACAAGGGAAAAATCATATCGTAGGCATGAAATCCATGCCATGTCACATGCGTCATTTGGTTAGCCCACCATTCGAGGGCAGGAATCCCGGTGAGTGTACCCAATAAGATGAATACTTCTTCGGCGCCCATTATCCAAAACATATCGAACCCTCGAAGGGCATCCAGCGACCTCAGTCGCTCGTTTTGAGGTTGTTTTTCTGATTGTTGATTCATGTATTTATTGTTTTTTAGTATTAGCTGCTTTAATGAGAGCGATATCAATGCAATTCTC
>JARKPE010000086.1 GCA_029975415.1 Dysgonamonadaceae bacterium
AAAATTACCGGAATAAATTGTTAGACAATTAGTTTATTTTTTCGTCGGTTAGTGATAACCAACTTACAAAGGTAACATTTGTGCTTCGAGCACGGTACGGTAAGCCTTTTAAGTTTTGTGGCCTTGATTTTTATTTTCGCGCGCTTGGAAATACTTCTTTTTTCATGTAATTTTGCATTCTCAAAAAAATATCGTTTCTTTTTTGCATCAGAAATCATGGATATAGTTTTAAGTGGTATTCGTTCCACCGGCAATTTGCATTTGGGAAATTATTATGGAGCTCTGCGCAACTTCATCCGCATGCAGGATGAAAATCAATGTTATTTTTTTATTGCCGATGTGCATTCGCTCACAACACACCCTGATCCCCGATACTTGCATGAAAATGTGAAAAATGTTTTGGTAGATTATCTTGCTGCAGGCATAGATCCCGAAAAATCGGTAATTTATGTGCAGAGTGATGTTCCCGAAACGTTCGAATTGTATTTGTTTTTGAATATGCACGCCTATATGGGTGAACTTGCAAAGACCACGTCTTTCAAAGAAAAAGCACGGAAACAGCCCGAAAACGTGAATGCCGGACTTTTGACGTATCCAACACTGATGGCTGCCGATATTTTAGTTCATAATGCGGACAAGGTGCCTGTGGGGAAAGATCAAGAACAGCATCTCGAAATGACGCGTCGTTTTGCCCGCAGATTCAATAATTTTTATGGCGTAGAGTTTTTCAAAGAACCCGTAGCTTATAATTTTGGTCAAGAACTTATCAAAATACCCGGATTGGATGGAAGCGGAAAAATGGGAAAGTCCGAAGGCAATGCCATTTATTTGTCGGACAGTCCCAAGGAGATTGAGAAAAAAGTAAAAAAAGCACTTACCGACGCTGGTCCTACTGAATTTAATTCGCCTAAACCCGAATATATCGAAAATCTTTTCACTATTCTTCGTGTAGTTTCTGCTCCCGAAGTAGTGCAGCATTTCGAGGATTTGTGGAACAGATGCGAAATTAGATATGGCGATTTGAAAAAACAACTGGCTGAAGATATTATCAAGGTAACCTCGCCTATTCGGGAACGAATTATCGAAATCGAAAACGATGAATCTTATCTGAGAAAAGTAACTACCGAAGGTGCCGAAAAAGCTCGCGAAAGTGCTTCGAAAACTATTCGTCAGGTACGCGAAATAATGGGATTCAAGCCGTTCTGATTTATTTTTTTCATTAGAGTTTATCTTTAATAGTTTATTATAGCGTTCTTTTTCATATCTTTCCTATGAATTCCACCCCGCAAATTGACGAGTAGGTTTTTTCACGATAAAAAGGTCACTCGTCAGAATGGAAAGTGAGCAATTTCACGATACAAAACTTACTCGTAGAGTTATAAAATGAAAAAATTAATATAAATTTACGAATTGAAATGAATGTGATATTAAGTAAATATTGGTGGTTATTTTTATAATTTAATGCTATTTGTGTGATAAAGAAGCAGCTGGAAGAACTGGATTTTTATTATCATTCGATAAGAATTTACGATTTGAGAGAAAGAATTTGGATATCGAAACGGAAAAGAATTTTCTGAATCATTTGAAGCAAGGGATAGGAGACAGAATCGTGATTTTTGTCTCCCACCATGCCGAAGTGGTAAAGTGCTGCGATATTGTGGTAAGGATCTAACCGAATCCGTTTGAATTCGTCAATTTAAATTGTAAATCAAACAAAAACAGATCTTCGTATCTCTTTGTTTTAATAACAAGGGGTAATTTTCTTTAAATTAAAAAGGTAAATGAGGTGACGATAGCACGACAACAATACATTTCGAATCCATTCTCGATAAACAATTTCAAAACATGGTTGTTGTTTTAGTTAAACAATCATCAAAACGAATACATGTTAGCATTTCGAAAGATCGAGCTTTCCGATAAAGAACTTATCGATTCTTATCTGCAGGGGAATAATTACCGTTCATCCGATTTGTGTTTTTGTAATTTATATTGTTGGCAGGAGAAATTCAAAACCGAGTTTACAACTACCGACGAATGGCTTCTAATCAGGTTTCGCGACAATGTCGATGGCAATTCTTATCTGTTCCCCATGGGTAAAGGCGATTTGAAAGAAGCTGTCAATCTGCTGAAACAAGATTCGGAAAATTTGGGGACAAGATTTCAACTCAGAGGACTTACGCAGCAAATGTGTGACGAGTTGCAAGCCGTCGAGCCTGACAGATTCACATTTAAACTGAATAGAAGCGTTTCGGATTATATTTACACGTCTGAAAAATTGATTCATCTGACCGGAAAAAAACTGCAAAGTAAGCGCAATCATATCAATCGATTCACAAAAGAAAACGATTGGTCGTACAAGTCGCTGACGAACAATCCCGAGCTTGTGAAAGAATGTCACCGTATGTTGCGGCAGTGGATGATTGATAATGCTGAAGATAAAGATCCTTCTCTCGTTTACGATAACATTGCCACTAAACTGATGCTCGAAAATTTCGAATATTTTGGACTTCGAGGCGGAGTGATTTGCGTTGAAGGTCGAATGGTTGCTTTTTCATTGGGTGAGCCTTTGACGCAGGATACTTTTATAGTTCACGTCGAAAAAGCGATGACCGAAAATGTTCATGGTGCCTACGCCATCATCAATCAGCAATTTGTGTTGCATGAAGCGGCAGAATATACTTACATCAATCGCGAGGAAGACATGGGCATTGAGTCACTTCGAAAAGCCAAAATGTCATATCAACCCGATATATTGCTTGAAAAGTTTGTCGCCCGCGAGAAGGAGCAGTAGCCTATGATAGCTTTTGCCACCAATCAAACGATGCCGTTCGTCAGGGAGATGTGGAAAATCTGCTTTGGCGACAGCGACGAATATATGGAACTTTATTTTCGTGAAAAATATCGCAACGAAAACACTCTAGTCTATTTTGATAACAATGAAGCTGTAGCTTCGTTGCAAATGCTTCCGTACATTTTCACGTTCCATCAGACAGAGATTCCGATTGCCTATTTTTCGGGATTGTGCACATTGCCGGAAGCACGAAAAAAAGGCTTTATGGCAGCTCTCATCCGAAAAGCGTTCGATGTGCTTCAACAACGACAGATTCCGCTTGCCGTGCTTGTTCCTCAAGAGGAGTGGCTGTTGGAGTTTTACGACAAATTTGGTTTTGCCAAAACTTTTGATTCAGGAGACAAAGAAATTCTTTCGCTCAGACAATTGTGGGAGAAATATCAGGATGATTTACCTGCTGCTTATTCCGAGTTCGACGATTATTTTCGCACGCAGGACATGACTGTGCAGAAAACATTCGACGATTTTTGTACAATAATGAAAGAAGCCAAACTTTTCGATTTTCCACCCAAAACAAATCTGGATGGAATGTCGAGAATCATCGATGCCGAAAAACTATTGGCCGTTTTTGCCAGACGTTATCCCGAAAAAACGTTTTCTTTTTCTTTATCTGATGCAGAAATACCTCAAAACCAGGCAAATTTCAGCTTTCGAAACGGATTTGTCGAATATAACCGAGATAATGAACCCGCAACGCATTCATTAGATATCCGTCAATTGTCTCAGTTGCTGCTCGGATACCATACTTCACGAATGGACGAACCTTTTCGTTCGTTATTCCCCGAAAAATATCCTCAGATTAATTTTATGCTTGAGTAGGTCCGACTACAGCCATTTCCTTTTTCGAAAGTAATATAAGATGATGGCTACGGATAATATCATCAATCCGATTGCGGCAGGATATCCCCATTTTTCACTCAATTCGGGCATATAGTGAAAGTTCATTCCATAAATGCTCGCTATGAGTGTGGGGGGCATGAAGATTACCGATACGATGGTGAAAATTTTGATAATTTTGTTTTGATCGATGTTTACATAACCCAAAAAGGTGTCCTGAAGGTAATCGAGTCGGTCAAAACTGAATTTGATATGTTCTACAAGCGAATTTATATCCTTGATAATCATCGACAGTTTGGGTTGCAGTTCCTGTGAAATGAAGTCGCTACGCAGCATGCTCGAAACTGTTCGCTGTTTATCGATAATGTTTTCGCGCAGCATCATCGTTTTTTCCTGTAGATTTTTGATTTCCGATAGCAAATCTTCATCAGCTTCTTGCAGGCTGAGACTGTTACTGAGCTGAGTAATTTTTTGGGTCATATCCTCTATCATGTCGGCGTCGAATTCGACGCGTGTTTCGAATAATGCTACAAGAACATCGGCTCCGGTTTTGTAGTTTTTGGGATTGGCCGATATTTTTTTTACCGTTTCGTGAAACGAAATAAGTTCCTGACTGCGTACGGTAACCAGAATATTATTTTTGAGGATGAAAGATACCGGATCAACTTCAAAATTCGACAGCAAAAAATTGGAATTGACGACCAGTGTGTCAACGGTTTCAATATACCGAGACGACATTTCTATTTCAATCATTTCCTCTTCTTCTTGAATATATATTTTGAGGAAATCTTCGAGTTCGTTTTCAATTTCTTCATCCACATCCATGAGATCGATCCAGAGGAAGTTTTGAATTGGATTGGATTTTAAAAAATCAAGGCTTCGACTTAACCTGATAATGCCGTCCTTCTGATAAAAGAGTTTGATTTCGGCCATGTCAATCAGTTTTTAATCGGTGAATAAATCAGTTCTTTTTCTCTGCGGAGAAAACATCCTTTACCAAAGGTGTCAAGAGGTTGGTGAGTGTCTCGAATTGTGCTACCGAAAGTTGTTCGGGACGCATGTCGAGCATCGGGTGGTCGGGTAAAGGTGTTTCTTCGGGCAGTAACGATTTGATGGAGTTGCGAAGCATTTTACGCCGCTGATTGAAACTTGTCTTTACTACCAATTTGAACAGCTTTTCGTCGCAGTCGAGTTTTCGTCGCTTGTTTCGCGTGAGCCTGACTACGGCCGATTTGACTTTAGGAGGGGGGATGAAAGCGTTTTCATTGACCGTAAAAAGATATTCGATGTCGTACCAAGCCTGAAGCAAAACGCTTAAAATGCCATATGTTTTGTTGCCGGGCGAAGCTGTCATGCGTTCTGCCACTTCTTTTTGTATCATGCCTGAACAACATGGAATCCTGTTTTTGTTGTCCAAAACCTTGAAAAATATTTGGGAAGATATGTTGTAAGGATAGTTCCCTATGATGCAGAACGAACGATCACCGTAAAATCTTGTAAAATCGAGTTTAAGGAAATCGGTTTCGACGATTCGTTCTTTTAGCGTAGGGAAATGTTGGCGGAGATAGGCTATGGATTCGCGATCGATTTCAACGACAGTCAGATCTCGTCCTTTCTCCATCAGAAATTGGGTAAGCATACCTGTACCCGGCCCCACTTCCATTACGGGAAGCAGGGGAAATTCATCGAGTGTAGCAGCTATTTGGCGTGCAATTTCAGCATCTTTCAAAAAGTGCTGCCCGAGATTTTTCTTCGGTTTTACCCAATCCATTCGTTATTTGATGAATAATCTGTATCTTTATGGCGGCAAAGGTAGCTATTTTATTAAAAAAACTGTCTAAACCAAATTTAAAAAAAGCAGATAGTTTGTTTTAATTCATAAGCTTGCTATTTTTGAAAAAAATTTTTTTGGCCACAATTTTGTTTCTTGATACTGGAAACAGGAATATCTAAATAATTTTATGTCGAAATCCCTTCAGAACTTTTTGAAGATAGCCATATCGTTGGCATTGGGAATAGCTATTATCTGGTTGCTTTATCGCAAAACAGATTTAAAGGAGTTAATGTCTATTGTTAAGGAATCGAACTTGTCCATCATTCTCTTTTCGCTCGTATTTGGTTTTTGTGGCCATATTGTTCGTTCGCTGCGTTGGGGCATTTTTCTCAATTCTCTCGGATATAGGCCTAATAAGGTGAGTTTGGTATTGGCAATGCTTGGCAATTATGCCGTCAATTTTCTGATTCCTCGTGGCGGTGATATATGGCGCTGTGCAGCTGTTTCGAGATACGACAAAATACCATTCTCAAAAACGCTGGAAACGTTTTTGGTAGATAAAATGGTTGACTTTGTAACATCAGCTTTTTTGGTGCTTTTAAGTGTCATTTTGTATATTGATTTTTTTATTTCCTATTTTCACGAAAATCCCGATTATGGCAATCAAATTATTCGGTTACTCAATTCCCCGTGGTTGTATGTGGCAATACTTGCTATTATAATTGGATTAGTACTTATGTTCACGGTTTTTAAAAATACGCGCCCGGTTCAGAAAATTTACAAATTCTTGAACGAAATTTTGCAGGATATGAAGATTATTGCTCGCATGAGAGAGAAAAAGCTAATCATTCTTTACACCATATTGGGATGGATATGTTTCTATCTGTTTTTCTATATATGCTTCTATGCTTTCGATTTCACAAAAAATCTTGGTCCGATTGCCGGACTAGTTGTATTTTCGATGTGTAATGTCGGAATTTTGATTCCCACTCAAGGGGGAATGGGCCCTTGGCATTTCATGGCAATTTCGTCGCTTGTGATTTTGGGCGTATCGTATAATCAGGCAAGTGCTTTTGCCGGAGCGGTTTTTACCATTCAATCGATATGGATTATCTTATTTGGTGCGCTGGCAATATTGGCATTGCCCTATGTCAAAAGGGATACTCAAGCATTTCCCGAATCTTCCGAAAAAAATGAATCTATTAACTTATCAAAATAATATAGTTATGGCTAATGCAGAAATTTTAAATCTGAAACCGCAACGTGTTTGGGCTCATTTTTATGAACTCACCCAAATTCCCCGACCCACCGGTCATATGAAAGAGGTTACCCGATTCATTGTCGATTTTGGAAAATCTCTCGATCTGGAAACAGAGCAGGACAAAATAGGAAATGTAATTATCCGCAAACCTGCATCCAAAGGGTTCGAATCGAAGCAAACCGTGATTTTGCAGTCGCATCTCGATATGGTTCCACAAAAAAACTCGGATACCAAGCATGACTTTACCAAAGATCCGATAGAAACCTATATTGATGGAGATAAGGTGAAAGCACGTTCTACAACTTTGGGCGCCGATAACGGCATCGGAGTGGCTATGATGATGGCAGTTCTTGAAGATAATACGTTGAACCATCCTGCCATTGAGGCTCTATTTACGGTTGACGAAGAAGTGGGAATGAATGGTGCTTTCGGATTGCAAAAGGGCATGTTGAAAGGTACACTCATGCTCAATCTCGACACTGAAGAAGAAGGTGAATTGTGCGTTGGATGCGCCGGAGGAACGGATGTCAACGTTACATTCCGATATAAGGAAGATACCGAAATAGATAAAGGGGATGTAGCTTTTAAGATTAGTCTTCGCGGATTGAAAGGCGGACATTCGGGCACGCAAATCCATTTGGGCAGAGCTAATGCCAACAAGTTGATGAATCGTTTCCTGAAAGATGTCGTTCGCAACTACGAAGCTCGTTTGGCCGGCATTCAAGGTGGAACACTCCGAAACGCAATTCCACGCGAATCATTCGTAATTATCACTATTCCTGAACAATTATCCGACGATTTGATGGATTTGGTACAGGAATATGAAGATTTGTTCAACGAAGAATTTGCCGGTATCGAGCAGGGAATTACGTTTAAAGCCGAAAAAACCGAATTGCCAAAATCATTAATTCCTTCCGAAATTCAGGACGATCTCATCAATGCCGTCGAAGGTTGTCCTAATGGCGTAATCAGCATGTTGGCCGACTTTCCGGGCATTGTGGAAAGTTCGCTTAATCTGGCTATTGTCGAATCGTCAAAAGGGAAAATCGAAGTCAAACTGCTTGTGCGTAGTTCTTCAGAAAGCCGGAAGGCATGGGTTTGCTCGTCGGTCGAGAGCGTTTTCCTGTTGGCCGGAGCCAAGGTTGAATTTGATGGGGCATATCCCGGATGGCAGCCTAATGCTTCATCGGAGTTGTTGCTTACTATGGAAAAGGTGTATATGGCCAAATTCGGGAAACGGCCATCGGTTGTAGTCGTTCATGCCGGTTTAGAGTGTGGAATTATTCAGTCGAATGTAGATCATCCGCTCGATATTGTTTCTTTTGGACCGACTATCATCGGAGCTCATTCGCCGGACGAATATGTTGAAATTGGAAGTGTTGCAAACACTTATGATTATTTGATTTCTGTACTCGAGGAAATTGGATAGGTTTTCATCGGTTTATCTCAAATGAAATTTCTTTTCATTTCCGGTGATTTAAAAATCACCGGAAATGTTAGTATGTCGGGCATGGTATTAAGCTTGCAGGATGCGAGTTCCTGTATGTGCCGAGTTGACAAGAAACATTAGCGAATGGCAAGGGTGTTGCGGGCGACCGCAAATCTGAAAGAAGCCATCAGCAAAGCTGACGTTTTGACGAACAGAAATCTG
>JARKPE010000105.1 GCA_029975415.1 Dysgonamonadaceae bacterium
TCGCCGTATAAAATCCTACTTGATGAAGAAATTATTTATTGTGATTGATTTTTTACTTCCTCGTTCAACAAAAACCGGAAATGAAAAATCATCATACTTATTTTTCAAACTTCAAATTGCCACTTTTTAAAGGGGACTCAAATAATATTACTTACATTTTTGCTAACGAGTTGCTCGAAAGCAAGCAAATCATTCGGACAGGCGTTCATTATCTCGCCAAATATGCTAAGTTTGAGGATTATAATATTTGCGCTCAACTGTTTGGATCGACAGATTTGGGTGGCTCTTTTTTAGTGAGTGTTGACGATAAGTTAATCTTTCATGCTGGAGATCTCAATAACTGGCATTGGAAAGAAGAAGTTTCCAAAGAAGAGGCTCTTATTTTCGAAAACAATTATCTTTGCGAATTGGAATTGCTTGCCGAAAACGTGACTCATCTTTACCTTGCCATGTTCCCAATAGATCCGAGGCTTGGTAAAGAATACATGCGAGGAGCAGAACAGTTTGTCAATAAAATATCCACGGAATATTTCCTCCCGATGCATTTTGGCGACCAATACGATAAAGTCAACGCTTTTGAAACCATTGCTCGGCAAAACAATTGCAATTATCTTAAAGTAACACATACCGGTCAGTCATTTGAACTATAAAATTTTGAAAACGAAATGAATATTACAAGCAGATTTGATCACTACAACATCAACGTATTCGACCTCGATAGCAGCTTAGCTTTTTATCGAGATGCACTGGGACTCACCGAAGTTCGCCGAAAAGTTGCCGAAGACGGATCATTTATCCTCGTTTATCTCGGCGATGGTGCTACCGGATTTTCCCTCGAGCTCACCTGGCTTCGTGATTGGGATAGGCCTTACAATATGGGAGATAACGAACAACACCTTTGTGTGCGCGTGCAGGGCAATTACGATTCCATTCGAGCTTATCACAAGGAAATGGGGTGTGTTTGTTACGAAAATCACGACATGGGACTCTACTTCATCTCCGATCCCGATGGATACTGGATCGAAATATTGCCTCTTCAAAATTAATATCAATTCAGAATGGATTTTTTTAATTATTACCGTCGTCCAACCATTGATGTGCATATCGGAAATATCACGATGGGTGGAAATCATCCTATTGTGTTGCAAACGATGACCAATACCAACACCCTCGACACCGATGCGAGTGTGGCTCAATGCGAGCGAATTATTGCTGCAGGAGCCCAACTCATCCGACTCACGGCCCAGGGTGTGCGCGAAGCCGAAAATCTTCGCAACATCAAGCAACAGCTTCGCCAAAAAGGTTATTCTATACCTCTTTCTGCCGATATTCACTTCAATCCGCGTGCGGCCGAAGCTGCAGCCAAAATTGTGGAAAAGGTTCGCATCAATCCGGGCAACTTTGTGGACAAACAAAAAACATTTGCCCACCTTGAATATACCGACGAAGAATATCTTCAGGAATTACAGAAAATTCGTGTAAAGGTGGTCGAATTCCTCAACGTGTGCAAGGAATATGGCACGGCGGTACGTATCGGTGTAAATCACGGTTCGCTTTCCGATCGCATCATGAGTCGCTACGGTGATACCCCTCAAGGAATGGTAGAATCCTGCATGGAATACCTGCATATTGCTTTAGACGAAGGTTTTACCGATATAGTGATTTCAATGAAAGCCTCCAACACATTGTTGATGACCAAAGCTGTGCGTTTGCTCGTTGACAGAATGGATAAAGAAGACATACACTTTCCTCTTCACTTGGGTGTCACGGAAGCCGGTAATGGTGAAGACGGCCGCATCAAATCGGCCGTAGGAATCGGGGCTTTGCTTTCCGACGGATTAGGAGATACGGTTCGTGTTTCCTTGAGCGAGGATCCGGAAGCCGAGATTCCGGTAGCACGAAAATTGGTTGATTATGTTCTGCAAAGGCAAGGGCATCCGAAAATTGAAGGAAAAATTTTTGAAGGATTTGATCCTTTTTCCACCGATCGGCGTGATACGTCTGCTGTTCGTAATATCGGTGGAGATTTTGTGCCTGTCGTTATTTCAGATCGTAGCCGAACCAAAGATATGACGATACATCGACATTTCATTCCCGATTTTATGTATGTCGGGGCCAGTATTCCTGCGAATTTTCCGAAAGGTATGAAAGCGATTGTCGATTATGAGCAATGGCTAAACGAGATCGATCGTTTTCCTCTTTTTACGGTTCAAAACATGAACGAAATTCCCAACTCGGGTGCCGATGTTAATTTTTTGCAAATTTCGTATCCTCAATTATCGGATGAGGTGCTAAATATGTTGAAAACCTATCCCAATGTGGTGGCGATATTGACTACAGACCATGTAAATGGGGTAGGGGAACAGCGTGCTTTTTTTCATGCGCTGCTCAATGCCGATTGTCGTGTGCCGGTTATTTTGCAACGCCAATATGCCGAGAATGATCCCGAAGATATTCAGGTGAAGGGTGGAGCCGATTTCGGAACTGTTTTGCTCGATGGTTTTGGCAATGGCATCATGCTGAGTAATGTGGGAGCTATTTCGCCGGTGGAGATCGATTCTTATGCTTTCGGCATATTGCAGGCTGCACGTGTTCGTACAAGCAAAACCGAATTTATTTCCTGCCCGAGTTGTGGCCGCACATTGTTCGATTTACAAACAACCGTTGCATTGATTAAGCAGCATTTTTCGCACCTCAAGCATCTTAAAATAGGCGTGATGGGTTGTATCGTTAATGGACCCGGAGAAATGGCCGATGCCGATTACGGATATGTAGGGGCTGAACATGGCAAGATCTCACTCTACAAAAAGAAACAGCTCGTCGAAAAAAACATTCCGCAAGAGCAAGCTGTGGAGCGACTCATTCAGTTGATCAAAGACAATGGTGATTGGGTGGATCCTATTGATAATTAAATGAAAAAAGGTGGCCGAAAGCCACCTTTTTACTTCTTAGTATTTCAATGAAATGTGAAGTGGAGTTGGATTAGCTATATTATCGCTGACCGGACAACGCGATTCTACTGTTTTTATCCATCTTGATAGCGTTTCTTTATCGGCATCGGCATCAGGTGTAATTTCAACGTTGATTTCCTTGTATCCGGCCCTTTCGGTGGTTTCTTTTCCAAAGAGCTTATCGGTGTTTAATGTCCCCGTTAATTTGATTTCCAAGTTGCGTAGCGTAAAGTTCATTTCTCTTGCTACAATATGACACATCACGTTTAAGCATCCTGATAGAGCTGCTAGTAGGTATTCAACAGGATTTGCACCTTCATTGGTACCTCCAAGTTCGGCCGGTTCATCGATAATCATCTGAAAACTTCTCGCTTTCACTATTGTTTTTGTAGGATTTGCGCTATGCGCATTTACTTGAAATGTTGAGTCTGCCATAATTTTAAAATTTGATAAACATAATAAGAGTATAGTGGTTAAATTCCACTTTTTACAAAGGTAACAATTAATTTGATATAACAACTTTAGTTATTACAAAACGTATATTTGGCTCAATCGTTTCGTAATTTCCAAAAAAAGTAGTAATATTGCACCCGATTTCAATGAATAATTGAAATAAAGGTCCCATAGCTCAGTTGGTCAGAGCACCTGACTCATAATCAGGGAGTCCTTGGTTCAAGCCCAAGTGGGACCACTCGGAAATAACGAAAGCCGATGTTTTTCAGCGGCTTTCGTTGTTTTTACTGACCCGATTCAAATTGCAGTTGCGTAAACTATTCAGATTTATTCCGTAGGGATAAAGAGATGAATGGTCTCCATCGATCCGATTCGGATACATTTGGGAGTAAACCATCGATAAATTTTCAAACATTTCCTCACTTTTCAACCAATTATCTGTTCCCGATAATCAATTCTTCGAATCAGTCTATCTACGTATTTGCTTCGTGGTTTGCTCTTGTTGCTTTTGAACAATTTCCACAACCGGGCTTTATGAAATTAGAGCCGAAAAATAGTAAGTTACGACATTCAATCGTTTCGCGACTCCTTTCCTACAAAATTTCAGTAACCGGCTGTAAGCGTTTTCCCTTACAGGCGCAAAACTTGATGCGATGTGTTTTTTTTGACGGCATCGAGTCGTTTCTTATCCGGCTACATTTGTTGCACTGTTTTTTGGTTAATTCATTCCAACCGGAAGGAAGTCGTTTCTTATCCGGCTACATTTGTTGCTATGCCCAATTGCTGAACTTTTTTTGCAATTTCATTGAGTGTGGCTAAAGGAGCTTTTTTAAGGCCGATGGCAGGTGTTTCGCGATCAATGGTATAAATCATCACTTCACGAGGATGGAGAGCTTCCACAAGCTCCAGCCATGCCGAAACTTCGCGTTCCGATGTGTTGTCGATTTGTGTTCCTTCAAACTCTCCTTGCAAAAACATGGTTTGCAGGATAAAATTCCCGTTGAATTTGCTATAAAGCTCTACTTGCCTAGCTACGGAATAGTTGGGTGAATTTGGACGATCAATTAAGCGCACAGTATCGTCGAAAGCCGAATCGAGTTTCATCACGGGATTGTCGATTTTTGTAAGCGCTTCAAATACACTTTGTTTCCCGATATTCATGCCGTTAGAAAGTACACTGATTTTGGTGTCCGGAAAATATCGGTTTCGAAGTTCCAATGTATCTTCTATGATTCCTTCAAAGTCGGGGTGCATGGTTGGTTCGCCATTTCCGGCAAACGTGATTACGTCGAGTTTGGCTTGTTCGCGATGAAGGGTGAGAAGTTTGTCGTTGAGCGCTTCGCGCACGTTTTGACGATCCGGCAAGTGTGTTTTTGTACGGAAATCCTTATTGAATCCACATTCGCAATAAAGACAATCGAACGAGCACAGTTTGCCGTCGTAGGGTAGGAGATTCACTCCCAACGAAGAGCCCAAACGTCGGCTATGAATTGGTCCATACACAATTTCGTGGAAAAGGATGGTTGTCATAAGCGTGTAAAAAATGAGTTATAACCATGAAATAATCTGACCGGTTCCGAATCCGATGATTGCATATCGCAAAAATTTTCCTATTGTCATTGCAATCATTACTGTCGGTATATTGGCACGCATAAATCCCAATGCTACCAAAATGGCATCGCCTACGGCAGGAAGAAATCCAAAAAAACCCATTACAGCCCCTTTCCCATGCAACCATCGAATTGTACGGTCGATTTTTTCGGGTTTTATCTTGAAATATTTTTCGAGCCATTCCGTTTTGCCAAGTCTTCCGATGTAGTAACAGGTGGCGCCACCGGCCGCATTTCCTATCGTGGCAAACAAGATACACGTCCAAACATCCATTCCTGCGGCTATTAGAGCCGCAAAAACCACTTCTGAACTGAATGGCAGCACGGTAGCTGCCAGGAAAGAAGCGAGCAACAATCCCCAATATCCATATTCTGACAGTCCGTCAAGCATGATTTTCGGATCTCCTTTTATATAATAATCAATGGGCCTCGAGCCAGTTTTTACCGTATCCAAAATCGGTTTTGAGTGGAACTGTCAGTTTGCAGGCATGCTCCATCTCTTCTATCACGATTTTTCTTACTGCATCCAGCTCTTCTTCGGCTACGTTAAAATCGAGTTCATCGTGTACTTGCAGAATCATTTTCGATTTCAGTTTTTCTTTTGCAAAGCGGTCATGAATTTTTATCATGGCCACTTTGATAATATCTGCCGCACTTCCCTGAATAGGAGCATTTATCGCATTGCGTTCGGCAAATCCTCTCACATTTGCATTTTGCGAGTTGATGTCGGGCAAATATCGTTTTCGACCGAAAATGGTTTCTACGTATCCTTTTGCGCGTGCTGTGGCGATACTTTCGTCCATGTAACGTTTAATGTCGGGAAAGGTTTCGAAATATTCGTCTATAAGCTGTTTGGCTTCTGAGCGCGAAATCGAAAGTCGTTCGGACAATCCGAATGGAGTGATACCATAGATTATGCCGAAATTTGCCGTTTTGGCTTTGCGACGCATATCCGATGTTACCTCTTCGATGGGGACATGAAAGATTTTGGAGGCTGTGGCTGCATGAATGTCTTGATCGTGCATAAAAGCTTCAACCATGTTTTTGTCGCCACTCAAGTGTGCCATGATTCGCAGTTCGATTTGCGAATAATCCGACGAAGCAAATACGCACCCTTCATCGGGAATGAACACTTTTCGCATCTCTTTTCCACGCTCGTCTCGAACGGGGATGTTTTGCAAATTGGGATTAGTACTGCTCAATCGGCCTGTAGCCGCAACAGTCTGGTTGAATGAAGTATGGATTTTTCCCGTTCGGGGATTTATCAGTTGAGGAAATGCATCGATATAGGTACTGAGCAATTTTTTAATGCCGCGCTGTTCGAGGATTTTGTCGATGATAGGATGTTTTCCGCGCAGTTTCTCCAGTTCCTCTTCGTTTGTACTGTACTGACCGGTTTTTGTTTTCTTTGGTTTTTCCACTATTTTCATACGGTCGAACAGTATTTCGCCGATTTGCTTCGGAGAATTGACATTAAAATCGATTCCTGCCATTTGCACGATTTCATGTTCAATAGCTGAAAGCTCTTCATTAAGTTGCTTCGACAATTCTTCGAGTGCCTTCAAGTCGAGGCGAACGCCTGTCCATTCCATGTCGGCAAGCACATAAGTCAGCGGGCATTCTATTTCGTAGAGAAGCATATCGAGTTTGGTTTCGTGAATTTTCTTCTCGAGAACGTTTTTCAGTTTCAAAGTTATGTCGGCATCTTCTGCTGCGTAATCGCAAACAATTTTTGGATCGATGTCGCGCATGTTGAGCTGATTTTTGCCTTTTGGTCCGATAAGCTCGTCGATATGGACTGTTTTATATTTTAACAGAGTCTCTGCCATATAATCCATTCCATGTCTAAGCTCAGGATTGAGCAGATAGTGTGCTATCATCGTGTCAAACAGCTTCCCTTTTACTTCAATGCCATAATTTCGGAGTTCGAGTATGTCATATTTGAGATTTTGTCCGACTTTTTCAATGCTTTCGTTTTCTAAAAACGATTTGAAGAAATTCACCTGTCTTTGTGCTTCTTCTCGTTTCGATGAAATGGGAATATAAAAGGCTTCGCCTTCTGTGAACGCAAACGACATTCCAACCAATTCGGCCAGCAATGGATCGGTTCCGGTGGTTTCGGTATCGAAGCTTACGGTGGATTGAGTGCATAATTTGCGATTTAGTTCTTCCAATTTTTCCTCACCTTCTATCAATACGTATGAATGTGGCGTCGAATGAATATCGGTGAAATCTTTTGGCAGATCAAATGGCGAAGGATGGGGCGTAATTTCTTCGAGTGGTTCATCAAACAAATTGCCTTGCGTGGGTTGCAGCGGTTTGGATGTCTGTTTTTCAATGTTTGTTTGCGAATTCAAAATTCGGTTTGTCAATGTTCTGAACTCCAGCTCATCAAAAATTTCTCTTAATGCCGCTTCGTCCATTTGCTGACGTTTTAAGTTGTCGGTCTCGATTTTCAGTGGGACGTCGGTTTTGATGGTCGCCAGAAATTTCGAGAAAAGTATTTGATCTTTATTTTCTTCAATTTTTTCCTTTATCGAGCCTTTCAACTGTTTTGTGTTTTGCAGTAAATTTTCGATACTGCCAAATTCCGTAAGCAATTTCTCGGCAGTTTTTGGTCCTACGCCCGGGCAGCCCGGAATGTTATCGGAAGCGTCGCCCATTAGCCCCAACAAATCAATCATTTGTTGAGGATTCCTCAGGTTATATTTTTCCAATACTTTGTTATAGTCCAAAATCTCGAAATCGTTGCTTCCGTATTTGGGCTTGTAAATGAAAATATGATCGTCAACCAGTTGGGCATAGTCTTTGTCAGGAGTCATCAAATATACATCGAAGTTACTTTTGTCCACTTGTTTTGCAATCGTTCCGATCACGTCGTCGGCTTCATACCCTTCCATTTCGAGGATAGGAATACGATAGGCTTCCAGTATTTTTTTTATGAAAGGTATGGCAGTTTTAATATCTTCAGGCGTTGCGTCACGTTGTGCTTTGTAGGATTCGAATTGTGTGTGTCTGAAAGTAGGCCCGGCAGGATCGAAAGCCACGGCAATGTGTGTAGGATTTTCCTTTCGGAGCACTTCTTCCAAAGTATTCACAAATCCGAAAATTGCCGACGTGTTTACTCCCTTTGAGGTCATTCGCGGATTTTTTATGAACGCATAATAGGATCTGTAAATCAGCGCATAAGCATCAAGTAGAAAAAGCTTATTTTTTGTCATAAATATCTTTAATATTCCAATTAATCTGCGTAAAGTTACAAATATTTGTTGCTTTAAGCAGAAATATTTCTACTTTTGTAGGGAAGAATAGGTTTTATGGATTTCAGTCAGGTTATTAAAGACGCTCTCCGCCTGGAATTGATTCGTTTCGAAATTGCTCTCAGAAAATCTGTTGAAAATGATAATCGTTGGGTTTCGGCTATCATTAATCATGTTTTATCAGCCGAAGGCAAGAGAATACGGCCAATGTTGGTTTTTCTCACAGCTAAATCGTGCGGAGGTGTCACTCAAGCAACTTATTATGGTGCAATTACCATCGAGTTATTGCATACGGCATCCCTCATTCATGATGACATTCTTGATGACTCTTCCATCCGTCGTGGACAACCGTCCGTCAATGCGGTTTTTGGCAATCATCAAGCGGTTTTGAGTGGTGATTATTTGCTATCTACTGCACTTCGAGAGAGTGTTAAGACGGGAAATCTCGAGATTGTAGATATTATCTCTCATCTTGGTCAAAATCTGACTGAAGGAGAACTCACTCAATTTTCCATAGCTAAGGAAGCAATTGTTGACGAGAAGGAATATTTCAATGTTATCGACAAAAAAACGGCTTCCCTTCTTGCTGCATGTGCCAAAGTAGGAGCTTTGACCTCCGGTGCCGATCGTGATACAGTGGATAATTTCGAAAGATTTGGGCGAATTCTTGGAATTACATTTCAGTTGAAAGATGATATTTTCGATTATTACAGTCAAGATGTCGGCAAGCCTACCGGCAGTGATATTAAAGAAGGAAAAATTACCTTGCCTCTCATCTTTGCATTAAAAAATGCACCTCGTCCCGATGTTGATGAAATGCTCGAGATAATTCGTTCCCGAACTTACTCTGATACCAATGTTGCTAAACTTCTTCAGTTTGCAAAAACACACGGAGGAATAGATTATACCAATCAAAAGATAGACGCTCTACTCGCTGAGGCCGATTCCATTTTGAAGTCGTTGAATTTGAATGAAGATTATCGACAACTCTTGCAACTTTTGTTCAAGTATTTAAAAGAGAGAAGTTACTGATTGCTATTGCTATAAAAGAAAAAAAGCGCCATCCTAATGATGACGCTTTCCCGCTTTCAAAAATTACGTTTTCCTATTTGCGGGGCTAAAAGCTCTTATTGAATTTCGATGCGTTTAGCCTTTGTAACTTTTTCATCCTCTTTCTTTACAGGTATTTCTACCGTCAAAACACCGTTTTCAACTTTTGCATTTATTTTGTCTTTCTCCACATTTTCAGGGAGAATCATTGTTCTTTGGAATTGTGTGTAAGAGAATTCGCGTCTCAGGTATTTACCTTTTTTGTCCTTTTCTTCGCTTTCGTTTTTCTTTTCGAAGCTGATGACCAAGTTGTTATCGTCATCTACCATCACATTGCAATCTTCCTTGGTCATTCCTGGAGCAGCGACCTCTACCACAAATCCATTTTCTTCTTCGCGAATGTTGATTGCAGGTACTGACCTGCTGCTGTTTTCAAACCATTCGTTACCAAAGAAATCGTTGAATACGCTCGGTAACCAGTTGGTTGTTCTTCTTACCAGTGCCATAGTTGTGCCCTCCTTTCTTTTCTTATTTTTTATTTTTCAGCTTTCACTATTAAATATGCAAATGGCATGCCATTCAATTTTCGTAAGGTTTGCTTAGTTGAAAATGACAAAATGACATAATATTTTAAATTAATATGTTGCTGTTGGTCAAAACTATGTCAAAATGTATGATTATAGGATAAAAATCACAACTTTTAGCTAAAATGACGGTGGGGCTCAAATACAAAAATCGATTCAATCAATCCGTGATTGCTTTTAATAAAGTATTAGCCAATCGACTTGTGCCTATTCTGAAAAGTTTTTTGTTGCACCATTCATTGCCCAATATTTCTTTCACAATTGTGTAATATTTCACGGCATCATCAACTGACGAAACTCCTCCGGCAACTTTGAATCCGATTTTCGTTTGTGTTTTGTCGTAATACGATTTTATGGCACGGCACATCACATAAGCAGCTTCGAGCGTTGCTCCTTCGTAAATTTTCCCGGTTGAAGTTTTGATGAAATCGGCCCCAGAATACATTGCCAGTATGGCTGCGTTGTGAATGTTTGCAGCACTTTTAAGTGCGCCGGTTTCGAGAATTACTTTTAGTTTTGCTTCGTGGCAAGCAAATTTTATTTCGGTAATTTCTTCGCACATCTCTTCATATTCTTCTCCGAAAAAAAGTCCCAAATTAATGACAATGTCAATTTCGTCGGCGCCATCCATGACAGCAAGCGCAGTTTCGGCAATTTTTGTTTCAGTAAATGTCTGCGAAGTAGGAAATCCTCCGGCAACGCAGGCAATTTGCACGTCTGCAGTCAACGTTTCTTTTACAATAGCGGCGAAATTGGGATACACGCAGATGGCCGCAACATTCTCAACTTCGGGATTTGTTCCTTCGAAATCGTTCACTTCCTGAACCATCTTCCAGATGTGTTCGCGATTGTCCGTCCCATTCAGCGAAGTGAGATCGATGCATGAGTATAGGAGTTTATACACCTGTTTGTTGTTGTTTTCTGCATACTTTTCGTTCATCAGTTCAGCAACTTTGCTTTTAACCTGTTCGTCCGACAAATCGAATGAATGCGTGCGGAGTACGTCAGTATAACTTTTAATATCCATCTTTTTTGTAATATTTCAGTTTAGTTATTATGCTTGTGTATTTTGTTCTTTATTATCCGAATTCAGTTTCTTGTTTTGTTTGTGGCGTTCGGCATCTCTGGTTGTTTTCTTTTCGATATTGTTTGCAAATGCCTGCTCCAAATCTACACCGGTTTGATTGGCAAGGCAAATCAAAACCCAAAGCACGTCAGCCATTTCATCGGCTAAATTATATTTTTTGTCCGATTCTTTTAAGGATTGTTCTCCGTAGGTTCGTGCGATAATGCGCGCAAGTTCACCAACTTCCTCGGTAAGTATGGCCATGTTTGTCAATTCGCTAAAATAGCGAACTCCGTAGTTTTTAATCCATTCGTCAACCTGGAGTTGAGCTTCTTCGAGTGTCATATTGTGCTTATTTTTCTTTTGAGTCTATCCAAATGGTAACAGGTCCGTCATTAACAAGCGAAACTTGCATATCGGCGCCAAATTCTCCTGTTTTCACTTCTTGTTCCAATATTCGGCTCATTGATGAGCAAAATTCTTCGTACATCGGGATGGCAAAATCCGGTTTGGATGCACGCAGGTATGATGGCCTATTCCCTTTTCGAGTGTCTGCAAACAGGGTGAATTGCGAAACGACCAGCACTTCACCTCCGGTTTGGAGTATCGATCGATTCATCATGCCTTTTTCGTCATCGAATATTCTAAGGTTTACTGCTTTTCTGCAAATATACTGAATATCTTCACGATTATCCGCATCTTCAATGCCAATGAAGATCAACATTCCTTCGCCGATTGTGCTTTTTTCTTTTCCGTCGATATGTACGGATGCTGCTAATACTCGTTGAATGAGTGCCCGCATGATTATGATTGTTTTTTGAAGTGGTCGATTATAATTTTGCCTTTTGATTCACCTACAACTTCTATGATTTCTTTTTCGTCTGCTTCTTTCAATCTTTTGATACTTTTAAAATGTGTCAGCAATTTTTTTCTCGTCTCGGTTCCAATACCCTTTATATTGTCAAACTCTGAAGTCAATTGCGATTTGCTCCTTTTTTGTCGATGAAAGGTAATGCCGAATCGATGAGCTTCGTCTCGAAGTTGTTGAATCAGTTTTAAGGTTTCCGAATTTTTGTCGAGATAGAGTGGGATAGGGTCTTCGGGGAAATAAATTTCCTCCAATCGCTTTGCTATGCCGATTACGGCAATTTTGCCGTACAATCCAATTTTCTGAAGCGAATCTACTGCAGCATGAAGTTGCCCTTTACCGCCATCAATAACAATGAGTTGCGGCAGTGGTGAGCCCTCGTTAAGTGCGCGAGAATAGCGTCTTTCCACAATCTCTCGCATCGATGCGAAATCGTCAGGTCCTACAACGGTTTTCACATTAAAATGTCGGTAGTCTTTTTTCGAAGGTTTTGCTTTTTTAAACACAACACACGAAGCAACGGGATTTGTTCCCTGAATATTTGAGTTGTCGAAGCATTCGATATGCCATGGAATTTCTTTCAGATGCAAATCTTTTTGAACCGTTGTCAAAATTCTTGTAGCACGTTGATCGGGATTCAGCATTTCTGCTTTTTTCAGCTTGTCGAGTTTGTATTGTTTGACATTCTTGTCCGAAAGCTCAAGCAGTTTCTTTTTATCGCCACGTTGAGGAATCGTGAATTCTACATTTGTGAGCGCGAGGTCGGGTAGGAAAGGAACAATAATTTCTTTCGATTCACTTCCAAATCGTTGGCGCATTTCCACAATGCCAAGTCCTAACAATTCTTCTCGTGTTTCATCTAATTTTTTTCGATACTCAAATGTATATGCCTGAACTATAGCTCCGTTTACTACATGCAGGTAATTAATGAAAGCCGAATTTTCGTCTTCGTCATATCCAAAAACATCTAAATTGTAATTTAAATTGCTGACTACCTGCGATTTTTCTCTGAAATTCTGTATCAGCAAATATTTTTCTTTCAATGCTTGTGCTTCTTCAAATCGAAGCTCTTCGGCATATTGCTGCATTTTCGATTGAAGTTGTTTTTCTACAATACTGACATTTCCCTTTAAAATTTCAACGATCTCTTCGATGTTTTTATTGTATTCTTCGAGCGATTGATATCCTTCGCACGGCCCTTGGCAACGTTTAATGTGATATTCCAGACATACTTTAAACTTCCCTGCAGCTATGTTTTCGGGTGTAAGATTTAACCTGCATGTTCTCACATTATACACTTTTCGAAAAATATCAATCAATGCGTTGACCGACATTACCGATGTATAAGGCCCAAAATATTTGGATCCATCCCTTACAATATTTCTTGTCTTATAAACTCTTGGAAAATATTCGTTTTTAACCACGATGGAAGGATAAGTTTTGTCGTCCTTCAGCATCACGTTATATCGCGGTTTCAATTGCTTGATAAGGTTATTTTCGAGTAAAAACGACTCTTCTTCGCTATTGACGACAATATACTTTATCTGACGAATATTTTTGACAAGAACTCTCGTTTTGGGGTTGTCCTGAAATTTGTTGAAATACGAAGATACGCGACGTTTTAGGTCTTTTGCTTTCCCCACATAAATTACTTTACCTTTATCGTCGAGAAATTGGTAACAACCCGGACTGTGGGGAATTATTTTAAGCGTATTTTCGATTTCAGAGTTCACCACAAAATTGCTTTTAGATTTTAAACTTCAATATTGTATCAATTTCTACATCATGATTGAATAATGCTCGACCGTTTAATTCTTCCAATTCGATCAAAAAATTGATATAGATTTTTTTTACACCCAATTTCTTTACGAGCTGGTAGGCAGCAGCCATTGTACCTCCTGTTGCCAACAAGTCGTCGTGTATGAGAACGATGTCGCTCGGAACGAGAGCATCCTCATGAATTTGAATCACATCATCGCCATATTCTTTCGAATATTTTTCTTCAATTGTTTTATACGGTAATTTTCCG
The DNA here is from genome assembly GCA_029975415.1 of Dysgonamonadaceae bacterium. GTDB lineage: Bacteria > Bacteroidota > Bacteroidia > Bacteroidales > Dysgonomonadaceae > Seramator. Next base: position 13,872 of record JARKPE010000105.1, read on the forward strand.
GGTTTTCGGATCGGAACAAACCCTGCATGCAGCCTGATTGCAGTTGCCGGCCCCATAAAAAAACCCCGTGATTCTATTCCAACAACTTTGGTTATGCCTTTGTCCTTGTATCTTTCGTAAAGAATATCCGATAATTCTTGTAAATAATCTGCATTTTGAAATAGCGTGGTTATGTCCTTAAATTGTATTCCCTCTATCGGAAAGTCGGGAATATTACGAACGGCTTCTGTAAGTTTTTCTATACTCATTATTTTTTATTTATTAGCAATGTTCCACGTGAAACATTTTGTGTCTATCTCCCTAATAATATAAGCAATACCGAAATATCGTTGGGGGAAACGCCGGGAATTCGGCTTGCTTGCGCGATAGTTTCGGGGTTAATTTTGGTAAGTTTCTGTCGTGCTTCGGTGGACAAAGATTGAATCTCGTTGTAGTTGAATTTATCTTTTATCCGAATATCTTCGAGACGCGATATCTTGTCTGCCATTAATTTTTCGCGTTTGATATAACCGTCATATTTTATTTTTATGTTTGCCGATTCTACGATTTCTTCGCGTCGATTCGGAATCTTTTCAATCTGTTCTTTCAGAGGTGCAATTTCTTCGATTAATGTTTCAATATCGATGTGTGGCCGAGAAAGCAGTTCGACGAGCTTTACGCCACGTTTCAGAGGCGATGTGCCGATTTTTTCTAAAAACGGATTGATACGGTCGGCTTTGACCGAGAAATTTGAGATGAAATCGATGAGTTTGGAAACGGCCGTTTGCTTCTCTTCCAACAGCTGGAGACGATCGTGTTTAGCTAATCCAATTTCGAAGCCTTTGCCTGTTAGTCGTTCATCGGCATTGTCCTGACGAAGCAAAATTCTGTATTCGGCTCTCGAAGTAAACATTCGATAGGGTTCGTCCACGCCTTTTGTTATCAAATCGTCAATCAATACGCCGATATAGGCTTCGTCGCGGTGCAACACAAAAGGATTGCCTCCGTGACAATTGATGTGGGCGTTGATACCCGCAATCAGCCCTTGTCCTGCAGCTTCTTCGTAGCCGGTTGTTCCATTGATTTGTCCCGCGAAAAACAGATTCTTAATAAGTTTAGTTTCGAGCGTTGCATAAAGTTGTGTGGGATCGAAAAAATCGTATTCGATAGCATATCCCGGTCGAAAAATATGTACGTTGCGAAATGCAGGAATGCGTTGCAAGGCCTTTAGTTGGGTTTGCAAGGGTAGGGAAGATGAAAAACCGTTCAGATAATATTCGTTGGTTAACTCACCTTCCGGTTCTAAAAAGAGTTGATGGCTCGTTTTTTGCGAAAATGTAACGATTTTTGTTTCGATACTCGGACAATAGCGAGGTCCGATGCTTTTGATTTGTCCGTTATAAAGGGGCGAATCGCTAAGACCTTCTCTCAAAGCTTCGTGCACGTATTCAGAAGTATTGGCAATCCAGCAGCTGCGTTGGATGAGCTGCCTTTGAACATTGGGAAGATAAGAGAATTTATGAAAATCGTCATCTCCCTTTTGTTCTTCCAAAAGAGAAAAATCGACGCTTCGTCCATCGATGCGAACCGGCGTTCCCGTTTTCATACGATCGGCTTTGAATCCTGCATCTCGAAGCTGCTCCGACAATCCGAAAGAGGCCGGCTCTGCAACCCTTCCGCCACTTATTTGTACTTTTCCGATATGCATTAATCCGTTCAAAAACGTTCCATTGGTCAAAACAACGGTTTTGGCCGTAAATTCGATTTGCATTTTAGTCTTTACGCCTGCTACCGAACCGTTTTTCAACAGAAGTTCCGTTACGGTATCTTGCCACATATACAGATTGGGCGTATTTTCGATGATTTCGCGCCAGGTCGCGATAAACTTCATCCGGTCGCTTTGCACACGAGGACTCCACATAGCCGGTCCTTTTGAACGGTTCAACATTCGAAATTGTATTGCCGTCCTGTCGCTCACCATTCCCATTTGGCCTCCTAATGCGTCGATTTCGCGCACAATTTGACCTTTGGCTATTCCACCCACTGCCGGATTACAGCTCATTTGGGCAATTTTGTTCATGTCCATGGTGATGAGCAGCGTCTTCGAACCCATGTTGGCCGCTGCGGTCGCAGCTTCACAACCGGCATGCCCTGCTCCAACCACAATTATATCGTAATTAAAATCCATCTGCGATTTTTTGTAAGCCTGCAAAGATACTAAAAAAGAAAATTTGGTAGTAAAACTTTATGTTAATGGAGGATAATGATTCAAGGCCGTCAATCTTTCAGCGAAATGCGAAGATATACAGGCAAATGATCGCTGTATCCTCCAACGTAATCGTGTCGATAAGTGCGCTTTGTAATCGCTTGTCTGTGGTTGCCGAAATGAAGCGAATAAACGTGGATTGAAAACATCTGCATCTTCGGGTCTGCAACTGAAATTGGTTATAAGCAACACATTCTCCGAAACGATGATCTTCGAATCATAGCCAACCTTTGTAATAAGTCGAATCTATTCCCCTATGAAAACGAGGTGCCAGCAAATTATACAGTTGTTGCGATTGTGGATGATCGAACGTTTGCAGTGCTCCACAACTTCGTTGACACAATGATTTTCGGGTGTATCGTTAAAGTTGCCCATAATAAAAATTAAAGCCGACGGATCATCGATGAAAACCTTGTCCACGGCATTCTTTAGTTCGCTTGCGACAAAAAAGCGACGTTGTTCCGAATTATCGGTTCCTTCGCGGCGTGAAGGAAAATGCGCGAAAAACAGGTCAAATATATCGTGGTTTTTCGTTTCTTTCTTCACATACAAAATATCGCGTGTTCGGTCTTCAATGCCGGGTAATTACACTAAAATACGTTTAGAATCCAAAATTCGAAAAGTTGCGGTATTGTAGCGCATGGTTATATCGATGCTTGCTTATTTCAAATTAGCGTAATGCACAAAACAGTATGATTTTTGACAGGTGGCATTGAAAAGGTCGATAAGGGTCATTCCTACGGATTTGTTTCAGCCCCCCGACAATATCGGGAATGTTTGGTGCAACGATATTTTCAATTAGATGAGATACTTTTTCGACTTTATCTACAAAATCGCTCTTTTGTCCAATTATTGATCCCTTTGAGTGTAAAATCGTCGTCGAGAGCGTTGGGATCATCTACAGTATCGTAAAAGTTTTCGGTATTGTACCGGACGAAAGAAAGTGTTGACATAAAATATGACTGAAATGAAAATATGCGATTCGAACAATATATCTAATTGTTTATCAATACTATATCGTATTATTGAGCATGGATAATGCCTCGTCTTCAGCTTTTCGCATTTTTTTGCTATCGTCTTCGGATTTGTCCTTCAGTCCGCAGAGATGGAGAATACCATGAATGATGACGCGGTGCAACTCCTCGTCGAAATTCGTCTCGAATTTTTCAGCATTTGAACGCACAGTGTCGATACTAATGAAAATATCGCCCGATATGCGATCGCCTTCCGAATAATCGAACGTGATGATATCCGTGTAAAAATCGTGATGAAGATAAGTTTGATTGATTTCCAATATTTTTTCGTCATCGCAAAAGATGTAGGAAATATCGCCTGCCTTTTTTCCGTACTTCTCAGCTACACCCTTTATCCAGTTTGAAGTTGAACGTTTTCTTATATTAGGAAGAGCCACATTGTCGGCTTGAAAAGTGATTGCCATATTCGAATGATTTTGAGATTACTATTCGATGTAAATTATCCAAAAAATAGATACGCTACAAAAATAGCGGCGATTACGCCCGCCAAATCGGCCAAAAGGGCATAGGGAACGGTGTAACGCGTATTTTTTATATTCACTGCGCCATAATATACAGCCACGATATAAAACGTCGTATCGGTGGCTCCTTGCAAAACCCCCGATAAACGACCGGCGAACGAGTCGGCACCGAAGGTTTTCATCGCATCGATCATCATGCCACGAGCACCGCTCCCGCTGAGCGGTTTCATCAATGCAGTAGGCATACCGTCCACCCAGCGAGTGTCTAATCCGGTGACAGCAACAAGGTTGCGAAGTCCCTCGATCAAAAAGTCCATAGCACCCGAAGCGCGAAATACGCCAATTCCCACCAATATGGCAATCAGATAGGGAATAATGCCGACGGCAGTCTTGAAGCCGTCTTTTGCTCCATCGATGAAGGCGTCGAATATATTTATTTTTCTCATCATTGCTTTCGCGATGAAGGCTATGATGATGGACAGAAGAATAATGTTGGCAATCATGCTCGAAACAATGCTGATTTGTTGTTGAGGCATCGTCCGGAAAGCAAAAATTGTGGCGACAATGATGGCTGTCATTGCACCGAAGAATCCCAAAATAGTTTTGTCGAAAACGTTGATTTTTTGTTTCATGCACACAGCTAATACACCTACCAGTGTAGCTGCGAAGGTGGCAATCATAATCGGAATAAAAACATCGGCAGGATTGGATGCCCCCATCTGCGCCCGGTAAACCATCACGGTTACCGGAATGAGTGTAAGACCTGAGGCATTCATTACCAGAAACATAATCATCGGATTCGAAGCTTCTTCCTTGTTTGGATTGATTTCCTGCAATTCGCTCATGGCTTTCAGTCCGAAAGGAGTTGCGGCATTATCGAGTCCGAGCATATTGGCCGAAACGTTCATGAGAATCGATGCTGAAGCAGGATGGCCTTTGGGAATATCGGGGAAAAGTTTCGAAAACAGTGGGGCCGCTGCTCGGGCAAAAAGTTCTACCATTCCGCCACGTTCACCGATTTTCATCACGCCAAGCCATAACGAAAGTACACCCGTGAGACCTAAAGAAATTTCGAAACCGGTTTTAGCCGAATCGTAGGTCGAATTCATGATTTCGGTAAAGATAGTGACATCACCAAAAAAAATCAATCGCACAAGTGCGACCACAAAAGCAATCAGAAAAAACGCAATCCAGATGTAATTGAGAACCATAAGCGATGTTCTTGACGATAATTTTTCAGTGTAGGGCTGAAACTGATTGTACGAATTTGTTGCTCAAAGATAGTGCTTTCGGTGGAATAATATGTATCTTCGCTGCTTCAAATTCCTTAATTTATGGCATGGAAGGACTATTTGTATTTTAGGCAGGGCCAAAAAATTGCGGTTGTGATATTGCTGGGACTTATTTTGACGGCATTGATCATCAATGGCGTACTATCTTCACGTAAACAGCGGGTAGTTGTAGTTATTCAGAACGATTCATTACTAAGAGAATTCGAAGCCTTCGAGAAATCGTTGCAGGATAAAGACGAAAACATCGATCCGGAATATCGTAGGCGCTATTATGCTTCATCTGACGACAGGCCATATTCCGATCGGCAAAACGAATATCAACCCGGGAATCGCGAACCCGGCTATGCCCCTTTCCCAAAGACAGAAAAGTTGGCCGAAGGCCAAGCTATTTCGTTAAACGAAACGGATACGGCACAATGGAAAAAAATTCCAGGAATAGGGAGTGCTTTTGCTTCGCGTATCGTAAAATATCGGAATCGATTGGGTGGTTTTGTTTCTGTGGAACAGTTGAAAGAAGTATATGGCATCGATGCCCAATTGTATTCGAAAATCAGCCCTTATATCAAACCTGACGGGCATTATTCGAAAGTAAACATCAATAAGTTGGAATTCAAACAACTGCTCAGCCATCCTTATCTCAATTACAAACAAGTGAAAGCGATTGTCGGTTTGCGCGACAGAAAAGGCAAGATTACCTCAATCAACGAATTGTCGATGCTGGACGAATTTACTACTGCCGATATCGAGCGATTGACGCCGTACCTCGAAATTGAATAAATAAGTCAATCCGAAATTACTCGAATAATGACACATCCCGGTCTATTCTCTGGATGGAACATATAGCATACATGGAGTTGCATGGGAGTTGCCATGGAGTTGCCTCGGAGCTATAGCGTATCAAAGCTATGGATAAATGGAACGCAACAAGGATGGAAAAGTCATATCCTATTTCCTGAGAGCCTTGATGTTTTCTTTTAACAGTTCGATTTTACTCTCGGCATCGGCCAATTTTTTTCGTTCATTTTCAACAATTTCCGGTTTCGCGTTTTGTACAAAACGTTCGTTCTCCAATTTTTTCCGAACCGATTGTAAAAATCCTTCCTGATAGGCAAGTTCGGCTTCGAGTTTTTTCAGTTCGGCTTCCACGTCGATTTTTTCGGCAAGAGGTATCGAAAACTCGGTTGTGCCGACCATAAAACCGATGCTGCCTGCTGTTTTTTCATCCACCTTGTCGATTGCCGAAAGGTTTGCCATTTTCACGATAATGCTGTCGTAGGCGTCGTTGTAATCTCCAACTGCTTGCAGTGTCAGCATTTCCTTGTTCGGAATGTTTTTTTGCAGTCGCACGGTACGAATGCCTGCAATGATTTCCTTCGTCGATTCGAAATCGGAGAGCAATTGGTTATCAATATTTCGGGCGCGAGGCTGCAAAGCCGTCATGATGCTTTCGCCCGGTTGGCGCTCTTCGAGTGCCTGCCATAATTCTTCGGTAATGAAAGGCATGAACGGATGAAGCAGTCGCAGCAAGGCATCGAAAAATTGCAGGGTCGATCGATAGGTTTTGCTATCGATGGGTTGTTGATAGCCGGGTTTGATAATTTCGAGATACCACGACGAAAACTCATCCCAGAAAAGTTTGTAAACCATCATCAGGGCTTCCGAAAGGCGGTATTTCGAAAACAGATCGTCCAATTCGACGATGGTTTCCGAAAGTTTCGACTCGAACCATTCGATGGCAATTTTGGACGATTCCGGCTGTTCGATTTCGGCGGTTTGCCATCCTTTGACGAGTCGGAAAGCATTCCAAATCTTATTGTTAAAGTTACGGCCCTGTTCGCAAAGCGCTTCGTCGAAAAGCAGATCGTTTCCGGCAGCCGACGACAGCAGCATACCCATACGTACACCATCGGCTCCGTATTTGTTCATCAGCTCAATCGGATCGGGCGAATTGCCCAATTGCTTGGACATTTTGCGGCCGAGTTTGTCGCGAACGATTCCGGTGAAATATACATTGCGGAAGCAGGGTTGATGGCGATATTCGTATCCGGCCATGATCATGCGCGCAACCCAGAAGAAAATGATATCGGGACCGGTAACCAAATCGCTGGTCGGGTAATAGTAGTTGATATCTTTGTTGTCAGGGTGATTGATGCCGTCGAACACCGAGATAGGCCATAACCAAGATGAAAACCACGTGTCGAGCACATCCTCGTCCTGCTTCAGATCGTCGATTACAATCGGATAATCCACCTGTTTTTTTGCCTTTTCGTAGGCTTCTTCTTTTGTCATCGCCACCACGTAACCGCCTTTGGGCAGGAAATAGGCTGGAATGCGGTGTCCCCACCACAATTGGCGACTGATGCACCAGTCTTTCACATTCTCCATCCAGTGGCGATAGGTGTTTTTGTATTTGTCGGGATAGAATTTGATCGTATCGTTTTCCACTGCGTCCAAAGCCGGTTTGGCAAGCTGATCCATTTTGAGGAACCACTGCATCGACAGTTTGGGCTCAATCGCTTCGTTGGTGCGTTCCGAAAAGCCTACCTTGTTGGTATAAGATTCCGTTTTTTCGAGCAGACCGGCTTCCTGCAGATCTTTTTCGATTTTTTTGCGCACTTCGAATCGATCCATACCCGTGTAAGGAGCTCCATTTTCGTTGAGTGTTCCGTCGGGATTGAAAATATCGATGGAAGGCAGGTGATGCTTTTCGCCCAACACATAGTCGTTGATATCGTGTGCGGGAGTTACTTTAAGGCAACCCGTACCGAAATCGATATCGACATATTCGTCCTCAATCACCGGTATTACGCGATTGATAAGCGGAACGATTACCTTTTTCCCTTTCAGACGAGCGTTTTTAGGATCGTCGGGATGGATGCACATGGCCGTATCGCCCATGATGGTTTCCGGCCGGGTAGTTGCAACTACGGCATAATCGTCTTCTCCTTCCACGCGATAGCGTAGATAATATAATTTTCCGTTTACTTCCTTGTGAATGACTTCCTCGTCGGATAGGGCAGTCAGGGCTTTCGGATCCCAATTCACCATGCGAACGCCCCGATAGATCAATCCTTTGTCGAAAAGGTCACAAAACACGCGCAGCACGCTTTCTGAGCGTATTTCGTCCATCGTGAATGCCGTTCGTTCCCAGTCGCAGGATGCGCCCAGTTTTTTAAGCTGTTCGAGTATGATGCCGCCGTGTTCGTGAGTCCAATCCCAGGCATGACGAAGAAATTCGTCGCGCGATAGGTCGTTTTTCTTTATGCCTTGCGATGCAAGTCTGGCTACCACCTTTGCTTCGGTGGCAATGGAAGCATGGTCGGTTCCGGGAACCCAGCAAGCATTTTTTCCCTGCATGCGTGCACGCCGCACAAGCACATCTTGAATCGTGTTGTTGAGCATGTGCCCCATGTGCAGTACGCCGGTAACGTTTGGCGGAGGAATGACTATCGTATAAGGTTCACGTTCATCGGGTTCGGAATGGAATAACCGGTTTTCCATCCAGTATTTGTACCACTTGTCTTCTACTTCTGCAGGGTTGTATTTGCTTGCAATTTCCATAAATCGTTAAAATTGAAGTGCAAAAGTACAAAAAAAAGAGAAGCCGACAATCGGCTTGCGCTCAAAGAGAAAAAGAGATTAACCCGGATTACAGCTAACTATCGTTAATTTGCCGTAAATAGGAAAATCGGGTTTTTTTTTGAGTTCCGATTTGAGTACTACAGATTTTCGTTTGGCTCGCTGCAACGGCCACGTAAATGGATTTCATCGAAAGTGTTTTTTCTATATGGGTCACAATTTTTTGCGTGTTGGTTATGCGAACTATTTCTTGCCGGTAGTGAAAGATGCCTTCGGCCTTCAACTGATAGCGAATGGCGTTCACCGGTGAGTTGGAAAGTGAACCAAGATACCGATGAGACGCAGTGACATCGTCTTTTTATTGATAAACGGGAAGTAAATCCAAGTCGCTTTTCATTCATCGGAAGACACTCTCTACCTCACGGATGGTGTTGCAGATGTCTTTCTCTTATCTTGCAATACCCCACTGAGTACTACAAATACCATTCATTCGCCTTGAATCGCTTGAACTTTTTTCCCCACGAGAAATTAAAAGAAATAAAGTGCTCGTTATGCGTACAATCACCATTATTTAGCTATAATCTAATATACAATCGCTCCGAATTGTTCAATCCGGGTTAAAACGACTATTTTTTGCCTTTTCCTTAAAAACCAAATCCACCAATAACCCTAGATTATCAGTGGATTGCTTTATTCTTCACCTATTATCGGTAGCACGGCCGGGAATCGAACCCGGATCAAAAGTTTAGGAAACTTCTATTCTATCCATTGAACTACCGCGCCTTGTTGACGACAAAATTACGAACTTTTCCGTTATTGTCAAAAGTTTTGTCGAAGCCATGCAATTTGAAGATTAAAGCTTTTAAACAAATAGGCCGTTTAACTGTTTATAGATGGATAACAAAAAATTAATTCTACAAAAGATGAACAAAATTGCAATACTTTATGGCTCCTCGGGAGGCAATACTCAATTGGTAGCAAAGCAGGTGCAAGAACTTTTTGATGGCCAGGCCGATTTATTCGATGTGGCCGATGTCAGACTTGATGATATAAAAGCCTATCCTTACCTTATTTTAGGTACATCCACAACAGGCGTTGGAGATTTGCAGGATGATTGGGATGGTTTTTTGCCTTCGTTTGCGAAATCGGATCTTTCAGGCAAAACCGTTGCTATCTTCGGATTGGGAGATAGTGCTTCTTTCTCGGGCAGTTTTGCCGAATCGATGCGAATTATATACGATGCAATCAAGGATAAAGTGAAGATTGTGGGGCAAGTACCGGATGAAGGATATACATACGACGATTCTACGGCTGTGATTGATGGTATATGGGTTGGATTGCCTCTCGATGAAGATAACGAATACGACCTTACATCTCAACGCTTGCAGGCGTGGGTCGATGCCCTAAAAAAAGAATTTGTTTAGTGGATGCGCGAAAGTTTTCACAAAAAAAGACAGCTTCATGCTGTCTTTTTTTGTGAAAGATTCAGTCCTTACTAAATAAGCTTGTCAATTTTTTCAGTGAACAGATTTTTGGGGCCAGCACCAACCACTTTGTCAACTACTTGTCCATTTTTGATGAACAGTACCGTCGGTATATTGCGAATGCCATATTTCGATGTAGCTTCATCGTTATTGTCCACGTCAACTTTCCCGACAACGATTTTGTCTTTGTATTCTTCGGCAATTTGTTCGATGATGGGTCCAACCATTTTGCAAGGGCCACACCATTCAGCCCAGAAATCAATTACCACCAGTTTGTCGGTATTTAATACATCGTTCAGTGTTGAATCTGTAATTTGAAGCGCCATAATTTTTTGATTTTTATATTATTATTAGTTGAGTTTAAAGTCGATGGTCAATTTGTTTTTTAGATAATCTATCACCTGTTTGTTTACCCGAACACGTGCAGGACGTGAAAATAATTGAATGCTCGTATTTGTTTCTTCTTTTATAATTTCAAAGTATAACAACGAATCTCCCGAATTGTTTTTTACCAAACTCGATAATTCGGTTATCGTGACCTCGTCAATTTCTTTCAATGGCAGTTGCAGAGTAATTTTTGAGACAAGTTTATCCTTTACCTCCGAAAGCAGATTCATCGAGTTGATTTTTAATTCGAGCTGCTCAGGCTTGAAGCGTCGAGGTTGAACCTTAGCCGTAGCGTAAACCGATAGTCCTACACGGGCAAATCTGCTGAAGTTTAAACACTCCTCTCCAAAAAAGGCCAGTTCTATGCTTCCTGCATAATCTTCGATTTTGAGGATAGTGAATGGAGAGTTGTTTTTGGTGTGTCCTTCGCGCACATTGGTAATGATACCTCCAAATTGCACCTCTTTGCCGTTTAAGGCATCAAGGTCGCTCAGTTTCACGGTATCGGCATTGCACACATAATTCAGAATGAATTCGTAATCGTCGAGCGGGTGGGCCGACAGATAAATGCCGATATATTCGCGTTCTTTGTTAAGACGCTCCAGATCCGACCATTTTTGTAATTTTGGAATTTCGGGATGAGCTATTTGAAACGAGGAATCGTCTCCGAAAAGTGAATTCATCGATATTTGCTTGTCCGCCTGATATTTGTTTCCATAGCGGATCAGCGTGTCGATAAATTCTTCTCCTTTGCTGTTAATTCCCACGAACTGTTCGCGAGCGATGCCCTGCATGCTGTCAAAGGCACCTGCTAAAGCCAGCGCCTCAATCGTTTTTTTATTGCACGAAGTAAGATTGATTCGTTCTGCAAAATCAAAAATATCTTTAAACGGACCGTTTTTTTCGCGTTCGTCGATGATGCTTTGTGCCGCACCCTGTCCAACGCCTTTTATAGCGGCCAATCCAAAACGGATATCACCATTTTTGTTTACCGAAAATTTCATGAACGATTCGTTGATATCCGGACTCAGCACGTTGATCCCCATCGCCTTGCATTCGTCCATGAATTTCGTGATTTCGGACAGGTTATTGAGGTTGTTCGACAATACCGATGCCATGTATTCCGACGGGTAATTGGCTTTAAGCCATGCCGTTTGATAGGCAACCCACGAGTAGCAAGTGGCATGAGATTTGTTGAACGCGTACGATGCGAATTTCTCCCAATCGTTCCAGATTTTATTCAGCACCTTTTCTTCATATCCGTTTTGTTTTCCTCCGGCAATGAATTTTTCTTTCAAAGCCGTCATTTTGTCGATCATTTTTTTGCCCATTGCCTTACGCAGCTCGTCGGATTGTCCGCGTGTGAAATTGGCAAGCAGGCGCGAAAGCAACATCACCTGTTCTTGATATACTGTGATACCGTAGGTTTCGCTCAAATATTTTTCCATCACCGGAATGTCGTAAGTGATTGCTTCGCGACCATGTTTTCGTGCGATGAAAGATGGAATGTAGTCCATTGGTCCCGGTCGATACAAGGCATTCATAGCGATCAGGTCTTCGAATTTGCTGGGCTGCAACTCTTTGAGGTATTTTTGCATGCCGGCCGATTCAAACTGAAACGTTCCGGTAGTTTTTCCTTCGCAATAGAGCTGATAGGTTTTCGGATCGTTCATGTCGATATTGGAAATATCGACTTTGATACCTTCGGTAAATTCAATGTTGGCTATGGCATCCTTGATGATGGTGAGCGTTTTAAGTCCAAGGAAGTCCATTTTTATCAATCCTGTTTCTTCTATCACCGAACCTTCGTATTGAGTAACGATCAGTTTTTCTTTCGTTTCCTTGTCTTCGGCTGTACTCACAGGCACCACATCCGATATATCCGTTTGTCCGATGATGACGCCGCAGGCATGAACACCTGTGCTGCGAATATTGCCTTCGAGCATTCCGGCATATTTGAGCGTGTCTCTCACCAGTGGATCATCGCTTGTTGCGGCTTTTTGCAGTTCTGGAACGTATTCGATAGCTGCCTGCAAATCAATTTTTTTTACATTGGGTATGCGGTCGGGCACCAACTTGGCAAGTCTGTCCGATTCCGATAGCGGAAGTTTATGCACTCGTGCCACATCACGGATGGCCGATTTTGTGGCCATTGTTCCGTAGGTGATGATATGGGCAACCTTTTCGGCTCCGTATTTCTCGGTAACCCAGCGAAGGACTTTTCCGCGACCTTCGTCGTCGAAGTCGATGTCGATATCGGGCATTGAGATGCGGTCGGGGTTCAGGAATCGTTCGAACAGCAGGTCGTATTTGAGCGGATCGATATCGGTAATGCCCAGACAATAGGCTACCGCCGATCCGGCCGCCGATCCTCGTCCGGGTCCCACAGCCACATCCATCTGGCGCGCAGCATTGATGAAGTCCTGCACGATGAGAAAATAACCCGGAAATCCCATACTTTTTATGGTGTCCAATTCGAACTGAAGTCGGTCTTTTATTTCGTCGGATGGATTTTCTCCATATCTTTTTTTCGCGCCGATCTGTGTAAGATGGGATAGGTAATCCGACTCGAGTTTGATGCGGATTACTTTGTCGTAGCCACCTAAACGTTCAAATCCTTTAGGTGTGAATTCCTCCATAAGCTGTTCGGGCGAGTATTTTGCTTTGTAGCTTTCCTCAGTCCCAAATGCGGGATCGATCGGATAAAAAGGCATCAAAGGTTCGTGGTCGATGGAATAGAATTCCACTTTTTCGGCTACTTCGAGGGTATTGGCAAGTGCCTGCGGGACGTCTGCAAAAATGCGGTTCATCTCTTCGGTTGTTTTTAGCCATTCCTGCTTGGTGTAATGCATGCGATCGGGGTCGTCGAAGTCTTTCCCCGTACTCAGGCAGATAAGTCGATCGTGTGCATCGGCATCTTCCTCGTTCACAAAGTGAACATCATTGGTGGCAATGACTTTCACTCCGTATTTTTCGGCAATTCGCAGCAATTCTCTGTTGACATGTTCCTGTTTGGGATAGGTAGTTTGATCTGCGTCAGTGCGATCGGTTTTGTGCCGTTGCAGTTCGAGATAATAATCGTCGCCGAAAATATTTTTGTACCATTGTACGGCTTCTTCGGCCTGTTCAATTTGGCCTTCGTCTATTTTTCTTGATATTTCGCCTCCCAAACATGCCGAAGATAAAATTAATCCTTCATGATGTTCTTCCAAAAGTTGTTTATCGATGCGGGGACGATAGTAAAATCCTTCGGTCCAACTTTTCGAAACTATTTTGATCAGGTTTTTATAGCCTTTCAGATTTTTTGCCAGAACGATGAGATGCCAACCGCTCGAATCGATTTTATCGTTTTGCGAAAAGCGATCGCGTCGTGCTACATAGCATTCACATCCGATAATGGGCTTGAAGAGTCTCCTCTCAGCTGCGGCGAGCTTGGCTTGAAGTTGCAAAACGAGGCTTGAATTTTTTTGTTCATTGGCTTTTCCAAGTTCGCTTTTCAGATTTTTTATTTCGGCTTGTACGGGTGCATTTTTTTTTGAAACGTAATTGATAAATTCCTTGATACCGTACATGGCACCGTGGTCGGTTAGTGCGATGGCATTCATGCCATCTTTCATGGCTTTGTCCACCAGTCGTTGAATACTTGCCTGACCATCGAGAAGCGAATACTGAGAGTGAACGTGTAAATGTACAAAGGACTGCATTATAGTAATATATCTTTATCTGTTTGTTTGATCACGACAAATATACTCAAAAAAACATGCTTTTCCGGAGGGAATAGATGGAAATTCAAGATCGAAATTTTATATATCAATCGTTGAACACATTGCAAAATGTTAAACCCGTAATTATTTTTCGGTTGGGTTTTCCGATAATTACGGGTCAAAATTTTAGGATTGATAAGATCTCGGTTTATCGATAGATCATCGCAATGGCAATCCGTCACTTTTGATGATTTTGGCCGCAAAGCCACCGCCGGGCATCAAGGTTACGGATAATTGCTGATTGTCGGGAACCAGAAAAATTTCACGTTTGAAATCGCGAGCTGCCCTGTCTGCATTTATCCCGTCACGGAATAGTTCTATTTCATAAGTGCCATCTCCCAAAAACGACAGATCAACCGTAAGATCCCGTTTATCCCAATTGGTGAGCCCACCAACATACCAAACATCATTTTTGCGGCGGGCAATGACGGCATATTGGCCAATTTTTCCGTCTAATGCCTGCGTTTCGTCCCACACGGTGGGGATATTCGAGATAAAATCCGTGCATTCCGGCTCGCGGTCGTAGTTCGAAGGACTGTCGCAAAGCATATTTAAAGGGGATTCGAAAATCACATATTCGGCCAATTGATGGCAACGCGTTCCCTGACTCATCGGTTCACTATTGATCGGACGATAGTTTTCCTTCGTGGCATTGCGCATGGCTCCTTGCGTATAATCCATCGGCCCGGCCAGCATGCGTATAAACGGTATGGTAACATCATATTTCACCATATCAACCGATGCAGGCGACCATTTTAATTGTTCCAGTCCGTGTACACCCTCGAAATTGATGACATTGGGATAAGTCCGATTCAGCCCTGTAGGTTTGTAGGCACCATGAAAATCGATCATCAGGTGATATTTGGCAGCGGTTTCGGCGCAACGATAGTAAAAATCGACCATCGCCTGATCGTCTCTGTCCATAAAATCCACCTTAAATCCCTTGACACCCATATCGGAATAAGTTTTAAATACATTTTCCATATCTCGCTCTACTGCCATGTACCCTGCCCACAAAATAATTCCGACGTTGCGTGCTTTTCCGTAACTTACAAGTTCTTGAATATCGATTTCGGGAACAACTTGCAATAAATCTGCTTTCAGGTTTACAGCCCAGCCTTCGTCGAGAATGATGTATTCGATGCCTTGTTTCGATGCAAAATCGATGTAGTATTTGTAGGTTGGGTTGTTGATTCCCGACTTGAAATCGACGTTGTAAACGTTCCAGTCGTTCCACCATTCCCATGCTACTTTTCCGGGTTTTATCCACGAGGTGTTCTCAATGCGCGAAGGAGTTGCCAGTTGATACACAAGATCATTATTCATGAGCTCTTTGTCGCTCGACGAAATGGCAAATACGCGCCATGGAAACTCGCGAGTGCCTTTGCATTTGGCGATGAAATTTTCACGTTCCGTGACAATTCCCTGCAGCATATTGTGACCGCCTTGTTCGATTTTTTTTGGATGAGGTGCAAAAACGCCTCGAAGCGACAAATCATTTCCTTTGTTCAGATAAAGTCCGGGATAACTTTCCAGATCCGATTCCGTGATACAAAGCTTTTTTCCGTCATTCAACTCCACAACAAGTGGAAGAAACATCAATCGATTTGTTTCCAGCTGGCTGAGTTTTGCATGCGTATAAGTGTTTTCGAACGAGTTGAAAAATTGTTGTTCGAATGTCTTCGGGTTATCGGCCCGAACGTATGGAATAATAGTCGAATAATCATTCCCAAATTGAAGATTCACCTCTTCGTTTGTGACAGTGATGCTGTCTTTGCCGGAAGACGTAAAACGATAAGCCACGCCCTGATCGAATGCCCTGAAAATGATGCTGTAGTTCCCTTTGAAATTCAGTGTCAGTTCGTTATAACGGTTACCGATAGCATTTTTTTTGTAGAGCGGCGAGTGAATGGTTTCGTTGATGCTTTTTGTTTTTTTCCCGGTCAATTTTGCTTTCTGACCCCATATTGTCTCATCGGCCAAAGTCATCGAAATGGCAGAAGGAGCTATTACTTCAGTTTGTTCGTGATTGACAGAAAAACGAATCTTGTCTTCGATTTTCACATTCACGCTTATTTTGCCGTCAGGCGACTTCAACACATAGGATTCGGCCGCGATCGATGCAACCGAAAAAATGGAGAGAATCGATAGAAATAAAGTTTTCATGAGCATGTATTTGTTTGTTAAATGGATTTTATAACAAACAAATATCGGAATTAAATTTTAAAAATCGAAAAGTTTTTTCGATTTCATGAGGTTTGAATTTGTTTAGGCTAAAGTGAACGGAGAATTGCGAATTACGAGTTATGAATTACCTATTTTTGTTCTGTTTGTTCTTTTTTAAACGCAAATCAACAGACAGTTTATAAACCTTTCCTGTATTCAGTAAAAGTTTATATTGTTGCGTTAGTAAGACAGAAACGAAGAAGTCGGAAATGAAGAGGAATTCGTAAATCCTCGCATCATGATTTTTTTCTTTGAGCCTTTGAGCCTTTGTGGCTATTATTCGCCACGAAGACGCGAAGTTGGCTACCAGATTATCGTTACTCCTGCACTGCCCACGACAGTGATTGCACCCTTATCTTTAGGGGACAGCTATGAATTAATGGATAATGTACAATTGAGAAGTGAGAAGTGAAGAAACAGGAATTCAAACCCAATAATTTACCGTCAATCTTTACGAAATTATCTGCAGATATCTGCATCTTGCATTTGCGAACATCTGCGTGAACTATTTTGCGAACATCTGCGTGAAATCTTTTTCTGAACTTTTTCTCGCTGATTGAATCTTTTTTATGCGATGATCTGCGTGAACTTTCACGAGAAATGAGAAGTGAAAAGCTAAAAGTGGAGGTCGAGGATTGGAGAATGGGAAATAGGGGCGAAAAATTTTTCGCCCGTACTTTCAGCCTTAGTGTCTTTGTGGCCATTAGCCACCAAGACACCAAGACACGAAGTTGAGCTTTTGCACTTACAGTGTAAGCAATTTCATTGCTCATGTACTGCCTGACCGGTTAGTTATCAATTTCATCGGCAAATCTGTACCTCATTGATTCCATTATATTTTATACGTCTCCGGTGGCTTTTTCGAGCTTTTTCATGATTGAGAAAATGAATATTGCCGAAATCGAACATCATGCAACCAGTACGCCCCTAACCATCCACAATGGAATTGGTCCCCACAGGTAGCCGATGATGGAAGTCAGATAATTT
>JARKPE010000111.1 GCA_029975415.1 Dysgonamonadaceae bacterium
TTTCGCCCGTTCTTTGAGTCTTAGTGCCTTTGCGGCTATTATTTGTCGCGAAGACGAAAAGATACGATGTTGGTGTTGTAATGGGCAAAATTATCATAACCTCGGTGTATCGTCTTTGACTATTTTCATAAAGAATTCATAGGAAAATCAATAAATCATCGAATCGGTAAATTATCCATTGTCCATTAGCAATTGATTCTTGGGGCTTTGCCCCAAACCCCACTAACTTTTTTGTCTTGACACAAAAAAGTTAGCAAAAAAGGTCAAGACTGCCTCTCCTCATCGACCCGATAGCTGCTTGTTCGCTAAAAGACAAATAACTCGTCCCGACGAAATACGTCGGGACTCAAACAGCTTGTCTTTTGCCTGACGGCACGCTCTCTGCGCAGATCGGGTACCCCGATGATGAGAGGAGGTCGGGAAAATAATTGAGAATGGAGAAGTGAGAAGTGGGAAATGAAGAAATAGGAACTAAGAATTTACCGTGAATCATTACAAAATTATCTGCGGATATCTGCATCGTGCATTTGCGTACATCTGCGTGAAATCTTTTTCTGAACTTTTTCTCGCTGATTGAATCTTTTTTCTGCGATGATCTGCGTGAACTTTCAAGAGAAATGGGAGGTAAATAGTGAAAAGTGGAGATTGGGGATTGGAGGATGGGAAATAGGGACGAAAAATTTTTCGCCCGTTCTTTGAGCTATTTTCATAAAGAATTCATCAGTAAATCAATAAATCTCCGGATCGGTAAATTATCCATTGCTCAGTATCAACAGTCAATCGATCTTTTCGTACTTTTGCAGAGATGTATATTTTTAACCCCGAACATGATTTGGCATTGGGCAACTTCGGCGCTAACTACACTCCACCCGAATCGGCAGTGAAACTTGCGTCGGATTTGGCATTGTTGCCCATTTGGTATGCCCCCGACGGCGAGCATATTGTTGCCGAAGGTACAGCGAATGCAGACTATCTCCGAACACTGCAATCGATGCTTCCCATTCACTCGGAAATGATACCTTTTACAGAAATTCCATCCTTTGCATCGGAAATAATTATTCCTTGGGGCTGGAATCCATTGCTGCGACAGCAATTAATGAAAGCAGGCGTTTCGTCAGATTTTCTTCCTTCGATGGAAGACTTATCTCGCTTGCGCGACTATTCGGGGCGACAACATGCTGCAAGGTTGCTACACGAATTACTGCCGCAAAACGATATTTTTTGTGGCGGTGCTCTTTTTTTCGACCGATTGAACGAAGTTCTGGAATATCTTTCGTCATTTTCGGGCGACAAGGTATTGAAGATGCCCAACTCGGGAAGCGGAAAAGGATTGATTTGGATAAAAGGTGAAATAACGGACAAACAGACAGATTGGTGCAGGCGGGTAATTGCAACGCAAGGAGGAATAATTGCAGAACCGGTTTATGACAAGCATACTGACTTGGCGATGGAGTTTTCGGCCAATCGTCGAAAAGTAAACTTCGAATGTTATTCGCTTTTCGAATCGGCCTCCTCGGGTGCTTATGCAGGAAATCGCTTACTCACCGACAAACAGTTTGAGGATGAGGTATTGAAATTTATCGACGTTTCGGTTTTATACCGTTTACGAGAGGAATTGACCGTCCGTTTAGCCGAATATTTTCCCGAATATGAAGGACCGATGGGTGTAGATATGATGATTTGCCGAAAGGAAAAAGGTTTTCGGCTGCATCCGTGCGTTGAAATAAATATGCGGATGAACATGGGGATTGTAGCTCGACGCTTTTTCGATCGATTTGTTCATCCCGATTCCGAAGGCATTTATCGCATCGGCTATTTCAAGCACAAAGGAGAAGCCGCGAATTTTTGCTGCGAACAGAAGAAAGCCTTTCCCCTCGAAATCGATCATGAAAGAATTTCTTCCGGCTATCTGCCCCTCACCCCCGTGAACGAAAGCACACGTTATGTGGCGTGGTCAAGAATTTTACGAAAAGAGAAAATTAGTGAATAATAGCATCATCGACAATACATAAGAAAGATCGACTTCGGAAAATATTTCGGGTTTAATTATACTATTTTGTGCTGTATCTCGAAAAAAATGGGGTATATCCTAAAACGATATTTTCAAAAAGATGAAATTTTTACGAGATTTTTATGTATGTTTGCACACTCATTTACCGAGAACTAATAAAAATATGTAATTAACCATAAAACAAAATGTAAACATGTTTGAAGGACATCCAAAAGGTTTATATGCGTTGGCTTTAGCCAATACAGGTGAGCGATTTGGCTACTACACGATGTTGGCCATTTTCACGCTCTTTTTACAAGCAAAATTCGGCTTCACGATCGATCAGACGTCCACCATCTTCGGAGGATTTTTGGCGATGGTGTATTTTATGCCGCTTGTTGGAGGGATTCTGGCCGACAAATTCGGTTATGGAAAAATGGTTACAGCCGGTATCGTTATCATGTTTGTCGGATATTTCCTCCTTGCCATCCCCACGGGATTGGATAAGCTGGGAATGGGGCAAATCATGATGTTTTCGGCTTTGGCATTAATAGCTATCGGTACGGGTTTATTCAAAGGCAACCTGCAGGTAATTGTGGGAAACCTATACGACGATCCCAGGTACAGTGCAAAGAGAGACACCGCGTTCAGCATCTTTTACATGGCCATCAATATAGGAGCACTTTTCGCGCCTACGGCCGCTACCAAAGTAACAAACTACTTTATGGCGAAAGCCGGATTTACATATAATCCGCAAATTCCTGCGCTGGCTCACCAATTTTTGCGGGGAGAAATAAAACCCGAAGGACTCGAGCAACTCAACAATCTGGCAATTTCTCAGAATTTCACCGGCGATTTGGCCCAATTTAGCACTGCATATATCGAACAATTGGCTCAGTCGTACAACTACGGATTTGCCGTTGCATGCATCTCGCTCATTGCTTCAATGGCCATTTATCTGGGATTTCAATCCACTTTCAAACACGCCATTCTAAGCTCGAAACAAACAAAAGCTGCCGGAGTGAACCACGAGCCTGAATTGACTCCGCAACAAACCAAAGAACGCATCACAGCTTTGCTGCTTGTATTTGCGGTTGTAATTTTCTTTTGGATGTCGTTTCACCAAAACGGATTGACGATGACATATTTCGCTCGCGATTACACATCGAACATTGCCGACGGCATCACGCGTATAGGATTCGATGTATGGAATTTGGTATTGATCATCATAGCGGTATATGCGGGATTTTCGGTTTTCCAGTCCAAAACTTCGCGTGCCAAACTTATTTCGGGAGGAATCGTAGCGTTATCGCTAATAGCGCTGGTCATCAAATATATGGCGATGCCTCCTGCGATCGAAATTGCGCCACAAATATTCCAACAATTCAACCCGTTTTTCGTTGTAGCACTTACACCTGTTTCGTTGGCCATATTCTCTTCGCTGGCAAAAAAAGGAAAAGAACCTTCGGCTCCGCGAAAAATTGGGTATGGAATGATTGTCGCGGCATTAGGGTTCATCATTATGGCCGTAGGGTCGATGGGTCTGGCTTCGCCTGACGAACTGAAAGATGTAGGTGGGGTGAGCGATGTGCTCGTATCGCCCAATTGGCTCATATCCACTTATCTGGTGCTGACTTTTGCAGAACTTCTGCTCTCGCCGATGGGTATCTCATTCGTATCTAAAGTAGCTCCTCCAAAATATAAAGGAGCGATGATGGGCAGTTGGTTTGCCGCCACTGCAATAGGAAATTATCTGACTTCCATCATCGGCTACCTGTGGGGACCAATTCCATTGTGGATGGTTTGGGGCGTACTGGTTGCATGTTGTTCGATTTCGGCAATATTCATTTTCTCAATCATGAAAAAGCTCGAAAAAGCCACCGGAGACGCATAAAATATAATGGATTCAATGAGGTACAGATTTGCCGATGAAATTGATAACTAACCGGTCAGGCAGTACATGAGCAATGAAATTGCTTACACTGTAAATGCAAAAGCTCAACTTCACGTCTTGGTGTCTTGGTGGCTAATGGCCACAAAGGCACTAAGGCTGAAAGTACGGGCGAAAAATTTTTCGCCCCTATTTCCCATTCTCCAATCCCCGACCTCCACTTTTAGCTTTTCACTTCTCATTTCTCGTGAAAGTTCACGTAGATCATCGCAGAAAAAAGATTCAATCAGCGAGAAAAAGTTCAGAAAAAGATTTCACGCAGATGTACGCAAAATAGTTCACGCAGATGTTCGCAAATGTACGATGCAGATATCCGCAGATAATTTCGTAAAGATTGACGGTAAATTCTTTGGTCTGAATTCCTATTTCTTCACTTCTTCACTTCTTCACTTCTCAATTGTACATTATCCATTAATTCATAGCTGTCCCCTAAAGATAAGGGTGCAATCACTGCCGCGGACAGTGCAGGAGTAACGATAATCTGGCAGCCAACTTGGTGTCTTGGTGGCAAATGGCCACAAAGGCACTAAGACTGAAAGTAAAAACCTCGATGCGAGGATTTACGAATTCCTCTTCATTTCCGACTTCTCATTTCTGTCTTACTAATGCAACAATAAAAACTTTTACTGAATACAGGAAAGGTTTATAAACTGCCAGTTGTT
>JARKPE010000006.1 GCA_029975415.1 Dysgonamonadaceae bacterium
ATTCCCTCTCTTTAAGTGCCTCAATGGCTACTTGAGCCTTAAAACCGGCCGAAAATTTTCTTCTTGTTGTTTTCATAATGCCACTAAATTAGTCATTTTTTTTCAACTTAACTAGTGGCCCTATTTTTGGGGAGTACTATATACTATAGTATTTTGCATATAGTTCCTTTAACTCAAAAGTAGTACTAAAGCTCAACAAAACCGATTTTAAACTGTTGTACAAATAGTTAACATTAGTGTTATTTTATGTGTTTCATGCAACCTTTATCGGTTTTTAGTATCTCACTATTATGAAAAAAAACATTTGTCTTCAATTAATCTGGTGATAATGAAAAAATCAATTCTGAATATCCTTTTATGCATGATGTGCTTATCGAGTCTCAATGCTCAACAATCAACAAGCAGAAAATCGGATAGTTACGATCAGCTCTGGAGAAATGTTGAGGCTTTTGAACAAAAATCTCTTCCAAAATCCGCTTCCCAAGAAGTGGATAAAATTTTGCGCAAAGCGATTAGTGAAGGAAATTCTCCGCAAGTACTGAAAGCCATAATACATCAGGGAAAATACGATTTGGAGATTGATGCGGATAACGATGCGTCGGTTTTCGAAAAAGTGAATGAAATGCTTGCCAAAAGTGATGATGAAGTGGAAAAAGCGGTATTGCATTCGATGCTCGCAGAGCTCTATCTGAATTATTATTTCGGCAATCGATGGATAATCGACCAAAGAACTGAGGTTATCGGATTTGTCCCTGATGACATGAAGGAATGGACAAAAAACATTTTCATTGACCGCATAGTTGAAAACCTCAATGCGTCGATAGCAGAACGAGATTTGTTGTTAAAGTCAAAAGTGGAGGATTATGCTGCTGTTGTCGAACTCGGAAAAGATTCTCGACGTTTTTTCCCCAGTCTTTATGATTTTCTCTCGTTGCGGGCAATCGATCTGTTTTGTCGGTTGTCGCAAGGTAATGATTTAAGTCGCTCTCTGGCCCGAAAAAATATTTCTCAACAATCTCTGTTTGCTCCCGCTGAAGAATTTATTCGTTTGCAGTTCGATCCGCAGAAAGAGGATGTGGGTTTGTGGACGCTGCAAACTTTTGGCGATTTTATGGCATCGCTCATGCAGCGCGGAATGAATCGATCGTTGATTTTGGTAGAGTTCGACAAGCTCGATTATCTTCGACAGCTATCTTCAGCCTATAAAAGTTATGCTTTGCCTGCGCTCGAAGCTATGTTGACAAAATGGAACGACAACGATTTCAGTGTGGAAATTGTGGATAAAATTGCCGAATATTACGAATCCTATTTTATTCCGAATGAAGGTTCAAACGAAGAGGAGGCGAAAACGAAAGAAATTTATGAATTGCTCAATCAAACGGTTCAACGATTTCCACGATATGAGCGTATCGGATTGCTACAAAACAGATTGGCGATACTTATCCAGCCAACAGTTTCCATATCTGGGCAGAATACCTATCCGCTTCGTGGAAAAAAAGAAATGGAGGTTTCTTACAGAAATATCTCGAAACTTGAAATAGATATTTTTCAGGTGAACCCAACCGAATTGTTTATCGATAGATTCATTGGAAACAAAAAAATTGAGAAACGGTTTGTGAAAAAACAGACTGTAACGTTGCGTAAAGGCGAACCTTACGAAACGAAGAAAGATACCATCACGTTCGATATAGACGGATATGGAACTTATCTTGCTGAATTTTCGGCCGATAAACCGATTGATAATAGCCAAAATACCTATACGTTTGCAGTTTCCGATTTGGCTACGTTTTCACGCATGATATCGGAAGAACAATCCGAATTTTTCGTCGTTGATCGCATTTCGGGCAAGCCGATAAAAAATGCACAAATCGAAATTTTTAAGCGGATTTATCAGACTTCTCAAGAGAAGATACAAAAAATCAACTCATTGAATACCGACGAAAATGGCTTGGCAAAATTTTCGCAGGGCAACGAAAAAGATCGGTATGCTTATTTTTACAGGGTTGTTTCGAGCGACGACCAAGGTTCATTTCTCGATAATCTGCCGAATTATTATTTCTATCGGCAAAACGATAATGAAGACCTCGAGAATATTTCGATTTTCACCGATCGAGGTATCTATCGACCCGGTCAGACTGTTTACTTCAAAGCGATTGCAGCGATGTTGCAGAACGAAAAAACTTTGCCGGTTGTTGAAAAATCCTATTCAGTCAATTTGGTAGACGCAAATAATCAGACGATTGCGACAAAACAGCTGCGAACAAACGAATTTGGTTCCATTTCCGGCGAATTTGTTCTGCCCGAAGGCAAATTGTCCGGAAATTATCAAATCGGAATCGAAAATGCTCAAGTGAATTTTCAGGTTGTGGAATACAAACGGCCAACGTTCGAAATCACATTCGAGCCCATTTCGGGGACTTACAGGTTTGGGGATGAGGTTACCTTGACGGGCAAGGCCGAAAACTATTCGGGCATAAAATTGCAGAATTCAACCGTCGATTATGTCATTACACGTTCGCCTTTATGGTGGTGGAGAGGCATGAATGGTTCGACTGAGCAAATCGAACAAGGCAGCACCATAACCGATGAAAACGGGAAATTTAATATCACGTTCAAACCTTCAAAACCCGATAACGACGAAACCAATCTTTTTTGGCGTTCAACCCCATCGGTATTTTCCTTTACGATCGAAGCGAGCATCACCGATATAAATGGTGAAACACAATCGGCAAATTATATGGTGAGTGTGGGCGATATCAGCATGTTGCTTGAGGTAGATTGCAAAGATCGGATCGAAAAATCCTCAACGGACAATATTCGCTTTACGGCAACCAATCTCGATGGGCAGAAGATTGATGCAAAAGGAAAATATCAACTTTTTTCCGTAAATGAAAATGACAGTATTGGTGCTCAGCTTTTCGAGAGTGATTTTCAAACTGGAATGCAACCCGAATTATCGGCAAAACTTCAAAAGCTGCCTTCAGGAAAATATCGACTTAAACTACAATCGAATGACGATGCCGGCAATAAAGTAGAAGCCGAAAAGGATTTTGTACTGTTTTCGTATGCCGACAAACGTCCACCGATTAAGACCAACGATTGGTATATTGTTCGTAACGAATATTTTAGTCCCGAAAAACCGGCCGAAATCATGTTGGGTGTTTCGGACAAAGATGTTCATGTTTTGTTCGAACTTTGGCAGGAGCAAAAGTTATTGAAACGGGAATGGATTACGCTCAATAATGAAATTCGTACTTTTACGATTCCTTATGATGTGGCTTATAAAAATGGCGTTTCGGTTTTTTTGACTTACATGAAAGATCAGAAATTTTATACCCACTCAGCGCTGCTTTCAGAAAAGAAAAAACCAATCGACTTGAATATTAAGCTGGATGTTTTTCGAGATAAACTTTTGGCCGGTCAAAGAGAAGAATGGCGAATAACGGTGCGTGATGCAAGTGGAAAGGCGGTATCGGCCGAAGTGCTTGCTTCGATGTACGATCTCTCGCTGGATGCCATTTACAAATCGCCCGCCTGGATATTTAACAGACCGGCTTCGAAAAACTATCTTTCGCTTCCTTCTTATCGTACCGACAATTCGTTGGGTAAATTTTATGAGGTTTACGTAGGCTCGATGCCGCAATTTAAAACTCCAGAGTTCGTTTTCGATTCTTTCAATTGGTTCGGGTTGCAATTTGGAGGATATTACGATGGACGCATATTTCGCATGACCACAAGAGCCGCTTTGGGAAATGTTCCACTTCCGAAAGCAGAATCGAGTAATCTTGATGAAGTGATGATGGTCGCCAATGCACAATCTGTAAATATTGATGCAAAAAAAGAGTTATTGGACACAAAGCCTGTAGTATCTCAAATTCGAAAAAATTTCGATGAAACGGCTTTCTTTTATCCGCAATTGCGCACTAATACGAATGGAGAAGTACAGTTCGCATTTACAGTCCCCGAAAGTAACACTCGATGGCGTTTTCGTGTGCTGGCGCACGATCGGAATCTGAATGTTGGCATTGCGGATACTTTTGCTATCTCTCAAAAAGAGTTGATGATTACGCCCAATCTTCCTCGATTCTTCCGTCAAGGCGATCAAAGCACTGTTTCGACCAAAATTTCAAACCTTTCCGAAGGAACATTGGAAGGAACCGTTACGATGGAACTTTTCGATCCATTGACTGACCGTGTTTTGTCGCAAATAACTCTTCCGAATCAAAAGCAAGCATTTTTGCTCTCGAAAGGAGAATCTTCAAGCGTTGCATGGACTTTCGAAGTGCCTACCGATATTGATTTGCTGGGTGTTCGAATTGTCGCCGACAGCAAATCTTTCAGTGACGGCGAACAGCATGCGTTGGTAGTTTTACCCAATCGGATGCTTGTTACCGAGAGCTTGCCCATGGATGTTAATGGCAATCAAACGAACGTTTTCTCGATGGATCGCTTGGTTCATCCACAATCGTCAACGTTGCAAAATTATCGACTCTCGCTTGAATTTGCATCAAATCCGGCCTGGTATGCCGTTCAGGCATTACCTGTTTTGAGTGCACCGGACAATGACAATGCCGTTTCGTGGTTTGCTTCTTACTATGCAAACGCTCTTGGAAGTCATATTTCAAAGACTTTTCCGAAAGTCGCGGCAATGATCGATGCATGGAAAAAGCAAGGAGGAGATAGCGAAACATTGCTATCGAATCTCGAAAAGAATGAGGAACTCAAAAATGTGTTGATTGAAGAAACGCCGTGGGTGCTCGATACCAAAAATGAAACGGAACAAAAACAACGATTGGCGTTGCTTTTCGATTTGAATCGGAATCAAAATCTCATGCGGACAGCCATTGATAAATTGCAGGAACTGCAAACCGACGAAGGCGGTTGGAGTTGGATCAAAGGGCTTTATCCGAGCCGAAATATAACGCAGTATGTGTTATATGGATTTGGCCGTCTTGATGAGCTGAATGCTAACGAATTTGATGCCGCTACAGTTGTTATGCGTGAAAAGGCAGTGAATTATATAGATCGGCAAGCACTTCGTAGTTTTGAACAGTTGAAACAAAATAATAAAAAATGGAAGAATATCACATCTATTTCCAACATCGATTTGGAATATATGTTTGTTCGATCGATGTATAATCAATACGAATTGTCACCCGAATCGAAATCGATGATTGATTTTTACACTTCCGTACTGATTAAAAATTGGACAAAATTCGATTTGTATGAGCGTTCGCTTATTGCGGTAATTATGCAGCGAAATGGAAATACCGGTTTGACCTCGACTATATTGAAATCGTTTCGCGAACATGCAACGATTGATCCCGAAAAGGGAATGTTTTGGGCAAACAACCGATCGCACGTTTTTCTCTCTCAGTCGGCAGTTTCGATTCATACGTTTATTATGGACGCTTTCAGAAGGGATGGAGCGAAATCCGACGAAATGGATTTAATGAAAAAATGGTTGCTCAAGCAAAAACAAACGCAACTTTGGGAATCGACTCAAGCCACGCTCGATGCTGTTTACGCCCTCTTGAGTACAGGTAGCGATTGGTTTACGACTGAAAGTGAAGTGCAATTAACCATCGGAAAAACAGTAATTAAGCCGCAACACCAAGAACCCGGTACGGGATATTTCAAAACAACATGGAGTGGGAAAGAGATTGTTCCCGATATGGGGCGTGTGAAGGTCGAAAACAAGGGTAAAGCTCCGGCTTGGGGTGCTCTTTATTGGCAATATTTTGAAGAAACGGATAAAATTTCGAAAACCGATGCCGGTCTTGATGTGGAGAAAAAACTTTTCATAGAAAAAATCGATGCTTCGGGCAAACAACTCATCCCGCTTGACGATAATAGTTCGTTGAAAGTAGGTGATAAAATAGTCGTTCGACTGACTGTCCGCAGCGATCGCGATTTCGAATTTGTACACCTCAAAGATATGCGTGCCGTCTGTTTGGAGCCAATAGAGCAGCTTTCGGGAGTTCGCTGGCAGGACAGATTGATTTATTATCAGACATCGAAAGACGCCTCTACTAATTTTTATTTTGATAACATGCCACGCGGTACTTATGTTTTCGAATATCCCATGTATGTCAACAGAGCAGGAAACTATTCGAACGGCATTGCTACAATTCAGTGCATGTATGCTCCCGAGTTTGCTTCCCATACAAATGGCATACGAATTAATGTTAAAGAATGAACAACGTCTAAACTTTTCGTCTAATTTTGTGTCTTGGCATTAAAAACGAATCAATTTAAAACCAATTCATAATGAAAAAAGTAAGTTTCCTTTTGTTATGTTGTCTAATGCTGGGCGGGTTAGTTTTTGCACAATCCAAACCAGCGGCTCAGTTTACGAGAACAGAACATAACTTCGGTTCAATTCGAGAATCGTTAGGCGCTGTAACTACAGAGTTTGAATTCACCAATACCGGCGATGCTCCTCTCATTATTCAACGTGTAGCTGCCTCTTGTGGTTGCACCACGCCGGGATACAGTCGTGAACCTATTTTGCCCGGCAAAAAAGGGAAAATCACTGCTCGTTATTCTACCACCGGTCGTCCGGGAAATTTCAATAAAACAATTACCGTTTACACCAATGTACCCGATACAACGT
Organism: Dysgonamonadaceae bacterium; assembly: GCA_029975415.1. Classification (GTDB taxonomy): domain Bacteria; phylum Bacteroidota; class Bacteroidia; order Bacteroidales; family Dysgonomonadaceae; genus Seramator. The sequence continues at coordinate 6,617 of JARKPE010000006.1, forward strand.
ATGTATTAACCATTAAAGGTAATGTGATTCCTGACCAAAAATAAATATCGCTGCAATATTTGCAGAACGAACCCGAATGGAATATCTTTGTGGAAAAGATTTCATTCGGTTTTTTTATTTAAAATTTTTATGAGATGAAACATCCCGAAGATGACCCTCAATATCAAGGATTGAAAGTTAATAAGGGCATTCCTCAGCCACCCAGCGTTAATCCGAATCTAAAAAAAAGGTTGCGACACCAATACTCGGTGGATGAGTATGTTGACGGTATTTTAGCGGGGAATATTCCTATCCTCAGTCAGGCCGTAACGCTTGTGGAGAGTGCTAATCCGAAACATCAGGACATGGCACAGGCTATTATCGAAAAATGTTTGCCTCATTCAGGCAAATCTATTCGTGTCGGGATAACAGGCGTTCCGGGAGCCGGTAAAAGTACATCTATCGATGCTTTCGGCATGTATCTGATCAAGCAGGGGCATAAACTTGCCGTGCTTGCTATCGATCCTTCGAGCGAACGTTCGAAAGGAAGCATTTTGGGAGATAAAACACGTATGGAAAGACTTGCCGTCGAAAAAAATGCTTTCATTCGACCTTCTCCTTCGGCAGGATCGCTCGGAGGAGTTGCGCGTAAGACGCGTGAGACGATTATTCTTTGCGAGGCTGCCGGTTTCAATTATGTTTTCGTGGAAACGGTCGGCGTGGGGCAATCGGAAACCGCAGTACATTCAATGGTAGATTTCTTCCTGCTTATCCAATTAGCCGGAACCGGAGATGAATTGCAAGGAATCAAGCGCGGAATTATGGAAATGGCCGATGGAATTGTCATAAACAAAGCAGATGGAGACAATATCGAAATGGCAAAGATGGCGCAGCGACAATTAAAAAATGCCTTGCATCTTTACCCGTTACCCGAATCGGGATGGTCGCCCGAGGTACTCACTTATTCAGGTTATTATGGGATTGGAATAGAAGAAATTTGGGATATGATTCATCGGTATATCGATTTTGTGAAACAAAACGGATATTTTGAACGTCGGCGCAACGAACAATCGAAATATTGGATGTATGAAACCATTAATGAACGGTTGAAAAACGATTTCTATCGTGATGAAGAAATTGAAAAACTTCTCCCTCAATTGGAAGAAGAAGTGCTTTCGGCCCGAAAAAGCTCGTTCGTGGCAGCTAATCAGGCATTGCAACAGTATTATCGTCGTCGCAATAAAATTTGACAGCGACAGGTTGTCCGAATTGTATTTTGTTTTATCTTTGCAAAAACTTTCAGGAGGCGCATTCTTCTAACGGTTAGGAATCCTGCTTCTCACGCAGGCAATAGCGGTTCGATTCCGCTATGCGCTACGCTACATACAAAGTTTATTCCGCCTCGTTCGATTCTTCCATGTTATGAAAAACATTTTGAACGTCATCGTCCTCTTCAAATTTTTCGATCAGTTTCTCGATTTGTGCTCGCTGCTCAGCGTTTAGTGATTTTGTATCACGAGGAATGCGTTCAAATTCGGCCGAATGAATTTCAAATCCGTTCGACTCGAGATAGGACTGAATATCGGCGTAAGATTTGAAATCGCCATACAACACGATCTCGTCTTCATCGGTTTCTACCTCGTCCACGCCATAGTCGATGAGCTCCAGTTCGAGGTCTTCGAGCGAAACGCCATCTTTGGGCGCAATTCGGAAAACACATTTATGGTCGAAAAGAAATTCCAAACTTCCCGAAGTTCCCAAAGAACCTCCATGTTTATTGAAATAGCTGCGGATATTGGCCACAGTGCGCGTCGGATTATCGGTTGCCGTTTCGATAACGATGGCAATGCCGTAGGGCCCATAGCCTTCGTAAACCACTTCCTTGTAATCCGTGTAGTCTTTGTCGGTTGCTTTTTTAATAGCTCTTTCAACGTTTTCTTTGGGCATATTCTCCTTCTTTGCCTGCTGCACCAGCACGCGGAGACGCGGATTGGTATCGGGATCGGGTCCGCCTTCCTTGGCGGCAATAGTGATTTCTTTTCCCAATTTTGTGAATGTTCGGGCCATATTGCCCCAACGTTTCATTTTTCTTGCTTTGCGGTATTCAAATGCTCTTCCCATATATAACCTCCTATTCTCTTATTGCGAGAAGTGTTGATGCCGCTTGGTGACGGCTTGAATTATTTTAATATTTTAATACAATGTTTTTTCGTTAGAAAATAAAATCATTTTCGACATTTAGTTCGCTCGAATCTTATTGGGCCGAATTATCTGAGTGCTGCTCCCAATTCTTTTTCGATACTTTGCCAAATCTTTTGCATTACGGCGTCGATTTGTTTATCGTTCAACGTTTTTTCCTCGTCCTGTAAAACAAAATTTACGGCATACGATTTTTTGCCTTCGGGCAGGTTATTACCTTCATACACGTCGAAAAGCGTGATTTCCTTTAGCAGTTTCTTTTCCGATTTGCGAGCTATCTGTTCGATTTCGGCAAATGTTGTTTTTTTGTCCACAAGTAATGCCAAATCGCGGCTTACGGCCGGGAATTTGGGAATTTCGGTAAATTCGACCGAATTTTTCTCTGTTGCTTTGAGCATGGCATCCCAATTTAATTCGGCAAAATAAACATCGGTGTCAATATCGAACGAACGATAAATTGATTTGGAAACAATTCCCATTTTTCCCAAACTTTTGTTGCGAAGATCGATTTTCAAACCGGTAGCAAAGATAGGGGATTGGAACGCTTCGAATTTTGCCTGCTGATAAATTCCCAGTCTTTTCAGCACGTTTTCGACATAAGCTTTTAACTCGAATATCGAGCTTTCCGATTCGGGAACTGCCCAATTTTTGCGAGTGCGCTTGCCGCAGAGCCAAAGACCGAAATGTGTTTCTTCGGAATATTCGGCAAGAATTTTATCGGAATTTTTCTGCGAAGCATCGAAAAAGTAGCAATTGCCGAACTCGTAGAAACGTAAATCTCCATTTTTCCGATTCCGATTATAGGCAATGCTCTCCAGCCCTCCATAAAGCAGCGTTTGGCGCATAACGCCGAGATCGTTGCTTAGTGGATTGATCAATGCAACACAATTTGCGGACGGAAAAGCTTCATTATTTTCGTAGTAAGCTTTTTTTGTGAGCGAATTATTCATAATTTCGAAAAATCCGTTTGCCGTCAGTTGTTCCGAAACAAGTGTCTGCAACCGATGTTTGCGATCGGTAGGCGTTTGATATGACAGACTTGAACGGAGCGACTCGCCAATTTCGACATTGTTGTAGCCGTAAATGCGCAATAAATCTTCGATTACGTCCACGTCACGCAAAACGTCCACACGATAAGTCGGGATTCGAAGGGTGAGTTTATCTTCCGATTCCTCCTCGATTTCTATTTCCAAACTTTCGAGAATGCTGTGAACGACTGCTTTAGGAATTTCTTTTCCTATCAGAGAATTCAGCTTGTTATAAGCCAATTCTACTCTTGGCTTTTGGATGGGTTGGGGATAAATATCACGAATTTCGCCTACGATTTCGCCTCCTGCAAGTTCCTTTACGAGCATGGCTGCACGTTTGAGCACATAAACCGTGTTGTTTGGATCGGTTCCGCGTTCGAAACGAAATGACGAATCAGTGTTTAATCCATGTCGGCGAGCAGTCTTTCGAATCCATGTCGGATTGAAATAAGCCGATTCGAGAAATATGTTTTTTGTATTGTCTGTTACTCCTGACCTCAATCCTCCGAAAACGCCAGCAATGCACATACCTTCTTCCGAATTACAAATCATTAAATCGCTGGAACTTAATTCGCGTTCCTGACCGTCGAGTGTAAAGAATTTGGTTTTGTCGGGCAGCGTACGTACTATAATCTCGTTGCCGGTAATGTAATCGGCATCGAAAGCATGCATCGGATGTCCCGTTTCGTGAAGGATAAAATTGGTGATGTCCACGATATTGTTGATCGGGCGAAGTCCGATAGTCCGCAATTTGTTTTTGAGCCAGTCGGGACTTTCTTTTACGGTAACATTGCGAATAGTGAGCCCGGAATAACGAGGGCAGGCTTCTGTGTTTTCGACTACGACCTCGATGCCACCATCCTTTCTATCGATTTTAAAATCGGCTACCGAAGGCTTGTTCAGTGAATAAGGTTTGCCGGCTTGTTTGAGCCAGGCAGCCAAATCGCGAGCAACGCCGAAATGAGAAACGGCATCGGAGCGATTGGGCGTGATGTCCACTTCGAGCACGTAATCGTTTTCAACATGATAATATTCTTTTGCAGGCATTCCTACTGGAGCATCTTCTGGCAAAACAATGATGCCGTCGTGAGAAGTTCCAATACCGATTTCGTCTTCGGCACAAATCATCCCGAACGACTCTTCGCCACGGATTTTGGAGCGTTTAATTGTAATTTCTTCATCCCCGAAATAAAGTTTGGTGCCAATAGTGGCAACCACTACTTTTTGTCCGGCCGCAACATTAGGCGCTCCACAAACGATTCGAAGCGGTTCCTTGTCGCCGACATCTACGGTCGTCAAATGGAGATGATCGGAATTGGGATGTTCAGTACAAGTAAGAACTTTTCCGATAACTAATCCTTCGAGCCCGCCCTTAATCGTTTCGATTTTTTCAACACTTCCCGTTTCGAGACCGATGGAGGTTAATGCTTCAGCCGTTTCGGCAGGAGACAAGTCGAATTGCAAATAGTCTTTTAGCCAGTTGTACGAAATATTCATTGCTTGTAATCATTGATTGATTCGGAATGCTTCCGAAAAAGCCCTCAAAATTACATAAAATTCATGGAATAAGGAAAAAATGGTTGTTTCAAATTGCGATAAGTATTCGGAAAGGTAGCTTGGAGGTAAAATATTAATATTTAGGATATATTGATAATTTATTAGGGATTTTATATGTTTCTTTGATTTGCGACAACATGGACTTGGTATGGAGGAAAGAAAACGAAAAAGTCGATATTCCTAAAGATATATTCACATTACATAATGTCTGATAACTTAATTAGAGATTGACGAAAGAAAAGAGTATTGCGATGAAGGAGGGGAAAGGCGATAGCTAATATCGGTTTGCGAAAACGATGGGAATCGGGTTGTGGATGAATTATAATTTTGAGTTCGATGAAAAAGAAAAGAGGCTGCCTCAAAAATGGGACAGTCTCTTTCGATATTTAGCTTAACTTTTGGCTAGTATCCTCTGATGGCTTTGATGCCGGGAAGCACTTTCCCTTCGATCATTTCGAGCAGAGCGCCACCTCCGGTGGATACGTATGAAACCTGATCGGCCAGACCGAATTTGTTGATGCAAGCCACCGAGTCACCGCCACCTACCAGTGAATAAGCACCTTTTTTAGTAGCTTCGACGATGGCTTCGGCAACGGCACGCGATCCATGATCGAAATTATCGAATTCGAATACGCCTACGGGTCCATTCCATAGAATAGTTTTGGAATTTCTGATCACATCTACGAATATTTTTTCGGATTCGGGGCCGATATCCAACCCTTCCCACCCATCGGGGATATCGTTTACGGGAGCGAACGCTGTTTTTGCATCGTTGCTGAAGCTGTCTGCAATCTTGGCATCGGTAGCCAGAACGAGGTTGACTCCTTTTTCTTTGGCAAGATCCACAATTTCGAGCGCAAGCTGGAGTTTGTCATCTTCCACGATCGAGTTTCCTATTTTTCCGCCAAAGGCTTTAGCAAAAGTATAAGTCATGCCGCCGGCAAGGATGAGGTTGTCCACTTTTTCGAGCAGATTTTTGATAATGTCGATTTTTGTGGAAACTTTTGATCCACCCATGATAGCGGTGAAAGGACGTTGCGTATCGTTCATTACCTTTTCGACCGCCGTTATTTCGTTTTGCATGAGATAGCCAAACAGTTTGTGGTCGGCATCGAAATAATCGGCTATGAGAGCCGTCGAGGCATGCGCACGGTGAGCAGTTCCGAATGCGTCATTCACATATACGTCGGCGTAAGAAGCCAATTTTTTGGCAAATTCTTTTTGCGATTCCTTAACGGCTTTTTTAGCTGCTGCGATTTCTTCTTCGGTAGCCGTTTCGGGCAATCCCACAGGCTTGCCTTCTTCTTCGGCATAGAAGCGAAGATTTTCGAGCATCAAAGCCTGACCCGGTTTTAGTGCCGCAGCTTTTGCCGCAGCCTCATCACTCATGCAATCGTTGGCAAAGTCCACATCCACTCCCAATAATTCGGAAACACGAGGAAGAATGTGTCGAAGCGAATATTTTTCTGTGGGACCTTTGGGACGGCCGAGATGAGAACCTATAATCACGCTACCTCCATCCTGCAAAATTTTTTTCAGTGTAGGCATCGCTGCGCGAATACGTGTATCGTCGGTAATATTGAAATTCTCATCGAGAGGCACGTTGAAGTCCACACGAACGAACGCCTTTTTACCGGCGAAATTGAAAGAGTCCATAGTTTGCATAATGCTTGTGTTTTATATTTGTGAGTAAATTGTTGCCTAAAAACAAACGTTGATTCGAAACCTATTTTACGCCACAAAGATACTAAAATGTTGTTATTCATTCGATAAATTCTTTCTCTTTTTTCATTCGAGTTGATCTGCTAAAAAGATGAAAAAGAAATAACAAATAACCATATTGATTGTAAAATATGAAGCATGAAAGAAAATTTCTCTATTAAAAAAATAAACCATAACAATTTGAAAAGCCATCAATCGATTGTTTTACGCAAACTTTTTTGTATTTTTGTACCGAGTAATCAGGCATAAACGAATGCCTTCCATCATTTGATAATTTTACATTTTCAGCATATAACAATGTTCGATAAACCTCTTCACCTTGTCCTGGAAGACGGGACAACCTTTAAAGGAAAGTCATTTGGTTACGAACGCCCCGTTGCCGGCGAAGTTGTTTTCAGCACCGGCATGGTGGGCTACGTCGAAAGCCTTTCCGATCCATCGTATCTCGGTCAGATTTTGACGCTTACCTATCCGCTTATCGGCAATTACGGCGTACCTGACGATGTTTCCCAAAACGGCATTTCAACTTTTTACGAATCGGAAAAAATACAGGCTTCCGGCCTTATTGTTTCCGATTTTTCGTTTGAATACAGTCATTGGAATGCGGCAAAAAGTCTGCACGAATGGCTGGTCGAAAACAAAGTTCCTGCCGTTTACGGCATCGATACACGCGAGTTGACCAAACTTGTTCGCGAAAAAGGAACGATGCTCGGCAAACTGGTTTTCCCCGACGAAGAAGATATTCCGTTTGTCAATCCCGACGATGAAAATCAGGTGGCCAAAGCCTCCTGCAAAGAAGTGATTACCTACGGGAATGGAAGCCATAAAGTCGTGTTGGTAGATTGTGGTGTCAAGAACAATATCATTCGCTGTCTGCTCAAACGTGATACGACGGTGATTCGAGTACCCTGGGATTACGATTTCAATCAGATGGAGTACGACGGTTTGTTTATATCCAACGGGCCGGGCGATCCGACTTATTGCAAACCGACCATCGAAAATATTCGCAAAGCAATGGCTGCCGACAAACCGATTTTCGGTATTTGCATGGGCAATCAGTTGCTTTCGCTGGCAAGCGGTGCAAGCATTTACAAACTGAAATACGGTCACAGAAGCAGTAATCAGCCTGTGCAGTTGATGGGAACGCAGCGGGCGTTCGTTACTTCGCAAAATCACGGTTTTGCGGTGGATAGCAAGACGCTTTCTCCCGACTGGGAACCGCTTTTTGTCAATATGAACGACGGAACGAACGAAGGCGTTCGTCATAAAACAAAACCCTGGTTTTCGTCGCAGTTTCACCCCGAAGCCGCTGCCGGACCAACCGATACCGAGTTCCTGTTCGACGTGTTCATGCGGACACTCGACGAAAAAAATCCTTCGATTCCTCGTTTGATCGAGGAAGAACTCGATGCCAAATTGGTGGTGAAACATCCGTCTCCCGATTTTGAAAAGGGACAAATCAAAAAAGTACTCGTGTTGGGTTCGGGAGCGCTCAAAATAGGCGAAGCAGGTGAATTCGACTATTCGGGTTCGCAGGCACTGAAGGCATTGAAAGAAGAATCGGTCGAAACCATTCTTATCAATCCGAATATTGCTACGGTGCAAACCTCCGAAGGCATTGCCGATAAAGTATATTTCCTGCCCGTTACGCCGTTTTTTGTGGAGCGGGTAATCGAAAAGGAACGTCCCGACGGCATTTTCCTGTCGTTTGGCGGACAAACGGCACTCAATTGCGGCGTTGCGCTATTCAGAAATAAAGTGCTCGAAAAATATAACGTGCGAGTGTTGGGAACACCCGTTCAATCCATTATCGATACGGAAGACCGCGAAATCTTCAATCAAAAGCTTTCGGAAATCGGTGTAAAATACATCAAAAGTGAAGCGGTTACCAATCTCGACGATGCGTTGCATGCGGCCAACCGATTGGGTTATCCCGTCATCGTGCGGGCTGCCTATGCGTTGGGCGGTTTGGGAAGCGGCTTTTGCGATAATGATGAAGAGCTGAAATCACTCGTGGCAAAGGCATTTAATTTCTCGCCGCAGGTTTTAATCGAAAAGTCGCTCAAAGGTTGGAAAGAAATTGAATACGAAGTGGTTCGCGACCGTTATGACAATTGCATTACGGTCTGCAACATGGAAAACTTCGATCCGCTGGGCATTCATACCGGCGAAAGTATTGTGGTTGCTCCTTCGCAAACGCTTTCGAACAGCGAATATTACAAGCTTCGCGAATTATCCATCCGCATCATTCGCCACATCGGAATCATCGGCGAGTGTAATGTTCAGTATGCTTTCGATCCTGCTTCGGAAGATTATCGGGTGATCGAAGTGAATGCTCGTCTCAGCCGTTCGTCGGCTCTTGCTTCGAAGGCAACCGGATATCCGTTGGCTTTTGTGGCAGCAAAATTGGGATTGGGTTACGGCCTGCCGGAACTGAAAAATTCGGTTACGAAAGTTACGTCTGCTTTTTTTGAACCGGCTCTCGATTATATTGTCTGCAAAATTCCACGTTGGGATTTGGCCAAATTCCACGGTGTTTCGCGTGAATTGGGCAGCAGCATGAAATCTGTAGGTGAAATCATGTCTATCGGACGTACTTTTGAGGAAGTGTTCCAAAAGGGATTGCGCATGATTCAACAGGGAATGCACGGCTTTGTAGGCAACAAAGATTTATTTACCGATGAGCTGGACAAAGAATTGAGTGCTCCTACCGATAAGCGTGTTTTCTATCTCTCGCAGGCTTTGCAGCAGGATTATACAGTGGACAAGCTGTATGAATTGACCAAAATAGACAAATGGTTTCTTTATAAACTGAAATATATCGTCGAAATTGCTCGCGAAGTCGAACAATACAATACGCTGGAAGAGTTTCCGACCGATTTGTTCCGAGAAGCGAAATTGAGAGGTTTTTCCGATCATCAAATCGAAAAACTGATTTTCAAGAAATCGCTTTCGGATGATACGGTTCGCAACAACCGTATTGGCAGAGGCATCAAACCGGTTGTCAAACAAATTGATACCTTGTCGGCAGAATATCCGGCTCAAACCAATTATTTGTATCTTACTTACAATGGCACCGCCAATGATGTACAGTATCTGGGCGATCATCGCTCGGTGATTGTGCTTGGTTCCGGAGCTTACCGCATCGGTTCGTCCGTCGAATTCGACTGGTGTTCGGTGAATGCTCTGAATACGATTCGCAAGGAAGGCTATCGCTCGGTGATGATCAATTACAATCCCGAAACGGTTTCCACCGATTACGATATGTGCGACCGCCTGTATTTCGACGAACTCAGCTACGAACGTGTTCGCGATATTATTGAACTCGAAAATCCGAAAGGTGTTATCGTATCTGTGGGAGGTCAAATTCCGAATAATCTTGCCGTACGTTTGGATAAGGCGGGTGTAAACATTCTGGGCACATCGGCCAATTCCATCGATAACGCCGAAGATCGCCACCGCTTCTCGGCCATGCTTGACCGATTGGGTATCGATCAGCCTCGCTGGCGTGAAGTTACTACCTTCGACGATATTCGCGAATTTGTGGACGAAGTCGGATTCCCGTTGCTGGTTCGACCTTCGTATGTCCTTTCGGGTGCTGCCATGAATGTTTGTTCCAATAACGAAGAGCTGGAACGATTCCTTACGATGGCTGCCGAAGTTTCGCAGGAACATCCGGTGGTAGTTTCCGAATTTATCGAACATGCCAAGGAAATAGAAATCGATGCAGTAGCACAAAATGGCGATCTGGTGGTTTATGCTATTTCGGAACATGTGGAATTTGCCGGTGTTCATTCGGGCGATGCGACCATTCAGTTCCCACCTCAGAAAATATATATCGAAACGGTCAGACGCATTAAGCACATTGCCCGTCAGATTGCAAAAGAACTTCAGATATCAGGCCCGTTCAACATTCAATTTTTGGCGAAGGACAATGATATCAAGGTGATAGAATGCAATTTGAGAGCTTCACGTTCATTCCCGTTTGTATCGAAAGTGTTGAAAATCAACTTTATCGAACTTGCAACGCAAGTGATGTTGGGATTGGAAGTGAAAAAACCCGAAAAATCGGCATTCGATCTCGATTATGTAGGAATCAAAGCTTCGCAATTCTCGTTCAATCGTTTGCAAAAAGCCGATCCGGTACTTGGTGTAGATATGGCATCAACGGGCGAAGTAGGCTGCATCGGCTCCAATTTTGACGATGCACTGCTCACGGCGATGCTTTCGGTGGGTTATCGCATTCCCCAGAAAAACATCATGGTTTCTTCGGGAGGAACAAAGTCGAAAGTGGCGCTGCTCGATGCTTGCCGCCTGTTGGTAAAAAACGGATACCATCTTTACGCAACGGGCGGAACACAAAAGTTTCTGGCCGACAATGGAGTAGAGAGCACGTATGTGGCTTGGCCCGATGATAAGGATGCCGATCTGAATGTGACGGATATGATTGCTCAAAAGAAATTCGATTTGATCATCAACATTCCCAAGAACTTGACAGAACGAGAACTAACGAATGGTTATAAAATCCGTCGTGGTGCGATCGATTTCAATATTCCGCTCATCACCAACGATAGGCTGGCAAGCGCATTTATCAAAGCTTTCTGCAAGATGAAGGAAGGAGATATCCAGATCAAGCACTGGGGAGAATATAAGTAAGTCATTGAAAAAAAATCGGAGTCGGGGAGGAATCGGTTAAAAAACTTTTATCGCAATTTGGGCGCAGGCTTCCGCATCTGCAAGAGCATTGTGATGGTTGATTAAGTCGTATCCGCAATGGGATGCAACGGTATGAAGCCGGAAATTGGGCAGTTCGTTTTTGAAAACTTTACGTGATTGCTGAAGCGTACAAAAGAAAGCATAATCGGGATAATCCAATCCGTACATTCGAAAAACCGATTTCAGGCAACTTTCATCAAAAGCTTTGTTGTGAGCGATCAGCGGCAAACCCTCAATGAGCGGTTCAATTTGTTGCCAAACATTTGGAAAAACCGGAGCGTTTGCCGTATCTTCCATTGTGATTCCGTGAATCTGTGTATTAAAATAGCGATAATATTCAGGCTCGGGACGGATGAGACTGTAAAAAGAATCGACAATGGTTCTTTCCTTCACAATCACCACCCCCACACTGCAAATGCTTGTTCGATATTCATTTGCAGTTTCAAAATCTATGGCAGCAAAGTCATTCATTTCATTGCAAAGATATAAATTTCAGAAACGTGTTTTTGATTTTTTTGGACATAAAATACAACTTCGGTTTTTAGAGATAAATTAAAAAATTCGCCTTTTGATGACTTGTTATAAAAAAAAATAATATCTTTGAAAAGTAATAGAATCACCTTGAAAATTACAAAAAGTGCACAGTATATACCAAATCGGTCCGATTGATACATTTTTTTGGCGGTTGAGGTGGAGCTATTAGTCATTTTAAAAACTTACTTTTGATCATTAATAAAATATTGAACTTATGGAAAATCCATGGAAAGAGTTTGCCGATTCGATAGATTACTCAAATTTAGTTTTAAAAAGCGAGCAAAATATCATTAGAGATTTTAATGAAAGTCTTGGCCCAGTAGATTCTGATAATTATCGTGAATATTCAATTCATACAGATATCATGCCCGCACCATTTATGGGTGATGTTTACAACTCGCCAATTGTATTACTAACTCTGAATCCTGGATGGGATCCCAAGGAAGCTGCATGTGGCTTCTACTCTAAGTATAGCAATGAATGGCTAAACATGATTCAGTCTCCTGATGTTCCTCTTTTTTGTCTGGGCGAAGATTATATAAAATACTCACCATATTGGGACTACAAGTTAAAGCCATTAATTCAACTAACCGGTAAAGATGCAGTTTCCAAGAATATTTCAGTAATCCAGTTTTTCCCATATCAATCGAAAAGATTTAAACCAATTGGAAAAAGAATTTATGATGGTTATTTACCATCACAAAGATTCAACTTTGAATTGGTACAGAAAGCTATGGAAAGAAACGCTTTTATTGTTATACAGAGAAGTACAAAATTGTGGTGTAAAGCAGTAGCAGGATTGGATGTATATGAGCATAAGTGTCAGATTAATAATCCAAGAAATCCAGTGTTATCCAAGAAAAACTTAGGTGCTAATTTTGAGAAAGTTGTAAGTAGATTGAAAAAGTAATAATCACCTATACTGCAAGTAAAAAAAATTGCTTCGTGAACAAGAGCAGATGTTAAACTGTTTTTCGTTGAAAGAAAATCCTCCTGAAAACATGAAAATAGCACAATAGTTTTTGGACTAAGGTACTTTATTGAGTATATTAATTTACGCTACACTGCAAAGCTGGATATTCCCTTTATCCCGACAATGGCCATTGGCGCAAGCATTTTAAACTGACGCTATTCGATTTTCACGACACGTGCAATCTCGAGTAAGTCGGGAAGATTTTCTTCGAGTTCTTTCATCGAATGCAGCACGATTTGTGCTCCCGATTTTTTCAACATTTCGTCCGAAAGAGGCCCTGTATTGACATCGATAGTGAAAATTCCGGCTTTTGTGGCTGCTTCCGTTCCGAGTGGCGCATTCTCGATTACGATTGCCTGATTAGGTTTTAAGTTTCCGGCTTTTTCGAGACCCATCAAAAACGGTTCCGGATGAGGTTTCCCTTTTTTCACGTCGAAAGCCGTTACCATTGTGTCACGTGAAAAAATTCCCGGAAAATTATCGTTCAGTTTATCGATGAGGGAGGGCTGCCCCGAACCGGTAACAAGCACCGGTGTCAATCCCTTACGCTTAACAAGTTCGAGCACTTCCTTAGCTCCGGGAATAGTTTTTCCTTCGTTATATCGGGTAAAGAGTTCGGTTTTACGGGCATAAATTTTTTCGATTTCCTCTTTTGAAGCTTTTCGTCCCAATTCGCGTTGGAAAAGAATGTTAATAGTCGATTCGCCCGTACGACCTTCGTGTAAATAGAATTCTTCCGGCGAATTATTGATTCCTATCTCATCCATAGTCTGTTTCCACGATTTGGCATGTGCCGGCATCGAATCATACAATACGCCATCCATGTCAAAGAGAACGGCTTTTAAATCAAAACGGGTGTAATTATGTTTACGAAGAAAGGTTTCGAAGATTGAAATTAATTCTTGTCTATTCATCATTTTTTTTAGTAGAAATATAAAAAATAGCCCGTCAGACCGCTTTTCAACAGAATGACGGGCATATTATCGAATTTTGAATTTATAATTTGGCTTTTATGGCTGCTGTTTCTTGTTCGTAACCGGGCTTCTCGAGAAGGGCGAACATATTCTTTTTATATGCTTCCACTCCGGGTTGATTAAATGGATTGACGCCAAGAAGATAACCACTTATTCCACATGCTTTTTCGAAGAAATAAATGAGCTGGCCGATTGATTCTTCGTCCAGTCGGGGAATTTCGATCAGCAAATTGGGAACGCCACCATCAACGTGTGCAATGCGAGTACCCAATTCGGCCATTTTGTTTACCTCGTCCACACGTTTCCCGCTAAGATAATTCAGTCCATTAAGATCCTCTTTATCCGAAGGTATCAAGAGCTTTTTATTGGGTTGTGCTATGGAAATAACTGTTTCGAAAATAGTGCGTTCCCCTTCCTGAATCCATTGTCCCATCGAATGCAGATCGGTTGTGAAATCAACGGCTGCCGGAAAAATTCCTTTATGATCTTTCCCTTCGCTCTCGCCATAAAGCTGTTTCCACCATTCGGCAAAATAATGAAGTTTGGGATGGTAATTCACCAGAATTTCGATTTTCTTTCCTCTTTTGTAGAGTTCATTGCGAATGACTGCATAAATGGCTGACAGATTATATTCGAATGAAATATTCTCTGCTGTAGCTTTCTCCATGGAGGCAGCGCCGGCAACGAGTTTTCGGATATTGATGCCGGCTACAGCTATCGGCAAAAGCCCGACCGGGGTGAGAACAGAATAGCGACCACCTACATCGTCGGGAATAACAAATGTTTTGTAGCCTTCTTTCGAAGCAAGCTGACGAAGAGCGCCTTTTGTTGCATCGGTAATAGCTACAATGCGTTGGCGAGCTTCACCCTTACCTACTTTTTCTTCGAGTAATTCCTTCAAAATACGAAAAGCAAGTGCCGGTTCGGTTGTAGTTCCGGATTTTGAAATATTGATGATCCCAAAACTTTTGTTTTTAAGATATTCTTTCAGTTCGAAAAGATAATCTTCGCTGATATTGTTCCCGGCATACATAATGACAGGATTTGTACGATCTTGCTGAAGCCAGTCGAAAGCGTTCGAAAGTGAATCGATCACCGCGCGTGCACCCAAGTAACTTCCACCAATGCCGACAACGACTACCACATCACATCGTGAGCGGAGGTTGACAGCGGCATCTTCTATTTCTTTAATGGCATCGTCGGTTATGGATGAAGGAAGATTGACCCATCCCAAAAAATCGCTGCCCGGGCGAGAACCATCGTGCAAAGCCCGGTTGCATGCGGTTGCATTCGTTCCCTGTTTCAAAATTTCATCTTCGGTAACGAACTTATACACATGCTGGATGTTCATTTTGAGCTTTTCCATTGAATAATTGAGTTTATTTAGTTTAAAATGTTTCGATCAATTTCTGAATGCCGGCCTTGGGCGGAAGCTTATCGTACAAAATATGATAAACGGTGTTGACAATGGGAATATCAATTTTGAAACGCTGATTCATTTCCATAATACATTTTGCACCATAATATCCCTCGGCAATCATTTCCATTTCGAGTTGAGCCGTTTTCACCGAATATCCTTTTCCGATCATTGTTCCAAGCGTTCTATTACGGCTGAATTGCGAATAGCCGGTTACGAGCATGTCGCCCAGGTAATGCTGTTCGCAAATATTTCGTTCCATAGGAGCAACGCTACTCAAAAAACGCTCCATTTCTTTGGCGCAATTAGTCATCAAAACGGCCTGGAAATTATCGCCACACTGAAGACCCTGACAGATTCCGGCAGCAATAGCATAAATATTTTTGAGAACCGATGCAATTTCGATGCCCACCACATCATTCGAAACCCGTGTATGCATAATTCTCGAATTGATAGCCTCGGCGAGCATGGTTGCTTTTTCGATATCGATACATGCAGAAGTGAGGAAAGATAGACGTTCGAGAGCAATTTCTTCGGCATGACAAGGGCCGGACAGCACTCCGATATTTTCGAGAGGAATTCGGAAATTATAGGCGAGATATTCGCTGATGACCATGTTGTCGTTGGGGACTATTCCCTTGATGGCCGATATCACGAATTTTCCTTTGAAAGTGCTGTTCCAAATTTTTTTTAGATATTGTTTTACATAAGGAGAAGGAAAAGCCAGAATAATTGTATCCGAATCCTTGATAGCTCTTTCGATGCTGGAGTAAAAAGTGATCTGGGCCAGATTGAATTTCAGATTAGTGAGATAATCGGGATTGTGTCCCAACTTATAAAATCCTTCGATCTGTTCCGTACGTCGAATATACCAATGTAGATGGTCGTTGTTCATCAGTACAATTTTGGCGAGAGCCGTACCCCATGTGCCTCCTCCCAAAACACAGATTTTTCCGAGTGAATCCATTTTGTATGTTTAAAATTCAGGCATTATAGTCAGGCAATAGTTGAAGCACTTTCTATCCAACTTTTAACCTCCTCGAGCGATGGATTGTTCAATTCGAGTTTGTATTTTTTATTCAATTCGCACAGTTCCTGGTGTATTTTATTCGGATTAGCTCCTTTTAAGGCAGCAACTTCGTTGTAACCGGCTCTTTGTAAAGGAGAAATCCATGCTTCAGGAATGCCAAGTTGAGTATATTTATGAACGTTGTCTTTTTTTACTGTTTTTTCCGGGCGCATTTGAGGAAACAAGAGAACTTCCTGAATAGTCGTTTGTCCCGTGAGAAGCATCGTGAGGCGATCCATTCCTATTCCCATTCCTGCTGTAGGCGGCATGCCATATTCGAGCGCGCGCAAAAAATCCTGATCGATGTACATGGCTTCGTCGTCTCCTTTTTCGGAAAGTCGAAGCTGCTCTTCAAATCGTTCGCGTTGATCGATCGGATCGTTTAATTCCGAATAAGCGTTCGCGAGCTCTTTTCCGTTGACCATTAATTCGAATCTTTCGGTAAGCTGTGGATTGTTGCGATGACGTTTAGTCAAAGGCGACGTTTCGATTGGATAATCCATCACAAAAGTGGGCTGAATGAAATGTCCTTCGCACTTTTCGCCAAATATCTCGTCGATGAGTTTTCCTTTTCCCATTGTCGGATCATGTTCGATTCCCAATTTGTCACACACTTTCCTCAGCTCATCTTCATCCATTCCTGCAATATCAAATCCGGTAAATTCCTTAATAGCATCGAGCATTGTGATTCGTTTGTAGGGCGCTTTCAGATCGATCTCGTTTTCACCCACTTTCACCTTAGTAGTTCCGAGCACTTGCAGGGCGGTGTGTTCGAGCATTTGTTCGGTGAATTCCATCATCCAATTGTAATCTTTATAGGAGACGTAGATTTCGAGTACGGTGAATTCGGGATTGTGTGTGCGATCCATTCCTTCGTTACGAAAATCACGAGAAAATTCGTAAACGCCTTCAAATCCTCCTACAATCAAACGCTTAAGATACAATTCGTTCGCGATTCGAAGATACAAATCAATATCAAGAGCGTTGTGGTGTGTGATGAATGGACGAGCGGCAGCGCCGCCGGGAATGCTTTGCAAAACCGGAGTATCTACTTCGAGATAGCCATGCCGATTAAAAAACTCGCGCATGGCATCGAATATTTTGGTGCGTTTCACAAAAATATCTTTCACTCCTTCGTTCACGAGTAGGTCCACATATCGTTGACGATATCGCAGTTCGGGATCATTAAATTTGTCGTAAGCCACGCCGTCTTTTACTTTAACGATAGGCAGAGGACGAAGAGATTTGGACAATACGGTTAAGCTTTGAGCATGCACCGAAATTTCGCCGGTTTGCGTCCGGAAAACAAATCCGGTGATGCCTATGAAATCGCCGATATCAAGCAGCTTTTTGAAAACAATATTGTAAAGATCTTTATTTTCTCCGGGACAAATATCGTCGCGAGTGATATATACTTGAATGCGTCCTTTTGAATCCATCAATTCGATAAACGATGCCTTACCCATGATGCGTCGGCTCATAATGCGACCTGCTATGCTAACCTGTCGTTTTTCGCCGCTATCGTCAAATTGATCTTTTATATCGGCAGAATAGGCATTGACCTCGTACAAAGGTGCAGGATAGGGTTCTATTCCGAATTGACGCAACTCGTTAAGGCTTTGCCTGCGTATAATTTCCTGTTCGCTTAAATCTAATAATTGCATTTCGTCTATATTCTTTTTGCAGATTTCCCATAAATGTGCACAAAAGTACAAAATTGTTGGCATTCTTTTGGTTTTATGTTTCTTTTTTACTTTCTTTAAAAGTGGAATTTTTTGTTTTTCAGATTCTTGATACCGGAGTGAATAAAATTGACGTTCATCCAAAAAATATTAAAGAATTATTTCTTTAATGAAAGAAAAATTATATATTTGTACAGTAATCTTATGTCATTACGAATTTCGATTCTCAATTTTTGAGTGAATTACGAATATAAAAATGGCATTTTGATATATACCGGTATTAGAATGATAATTTATTCTCGATATACTGTTAAATTGATTCTTATTTGGAATTTTGACCGAAAATTGTTTTAACCTGCAACCAAAATGATTTTGAAACAGTTGTGTGACATAGTGAACGGCAGCATCTCCCATGATCCGGGCAGATTAATCGATTATCAATATGCATTTGCATCGGATTTGATGAGTGATGTCCTTCGTTTTCATATGGATAATGCCATTCTCGTTACCGGCTTGTCAACCATACAAACTGTTCGTACGGCGGAAATGTCAAATATACCGTGCATAGTTGTTGCGAGAGGAAAACAAATTAGTCACGAAATGATAGCTCTGGCATCCGAAAATCATATAGCCCTTGTTTCGTCACCTCTGACGGTATTCGAAATTTCGGGCAAATTATATATGAACGGAATCAAACCGGTATATTGAATGGAGGTACAGTACGAGATACGAGGAGGAGATTTTAGTGCGGCCGGACAGGCAAGTTCTGAAATTAAGAAGTTGCTAAAGCAATTTAATATCGACCCTCAAATTGTCAGGCGAATTGCGATTGCTTTGTTTGAAGCCGAAGTAAATGTAGTGGCTCATGCCTATAAGGGGATTATGAAAGCCGATATCGACACCGACAGTATCCGTGTGACCGTTGAAGATGAAGGGCCCGGTATCGAAGACATCGACAAAGCTATGGAAGAAGGTTTTTCGACGGCATCCGAGGCGGTTCGTCAAATGGGATTTGGCGCAGGAATGGGATTGCCTAATATCAAAAAAAATGTTGACGAAATGATTTTGACTTCCATCCCAGGAAGTGGAACGTGTTTGAAAATGAAAGTTCTTTTTTGATACTCAAAAAAAGTACAGCAATGAAGCAGTACACATACACTCATGCAATTCAGATCGATACCGATAAGTGCATCGGTTGTTCTCATTGCATGCGGGTTTGTCCTACTGAGGCAATACGCATCGAAGGAGGGCATGCACATATTCGATCGGTTCGATGTGTTGATTGTGGTGAATGCTTCAGAGTTTGCCCGCAACGGGCAATATATGTAAAGGACGATGGTCTTGCAGCGGTCAAAAGTAGCGGTTATCGAATCGCTCTTATACCTTCGATTTTTATCGGACAATTCCCTTCCGAATATTCTGCCACGCGAATTCTCGAGGCTGTCAGACAAATTGGATTTGACGATGTTTTCGAAGTAGAACAAGCTGTGGATATGGTAAAAAATGAATACCGCCTTTTGGAAAATGAAATTTTCCCATTGCCTGTAATCACCTCGTTTTGTCCGGCCGTTGTGCGAATGATTCAAGTACTTTATCCGGCACTTACCGATCAGATTGTTCGATTGAAAGCCCCTCACGATATCGCAGCACTTTACCTGAGAAGATCGAAGGAAAAAGAAGGTATTCGACCATCCGAAATTTATATTTATTACATCACTCCGTGTGCGGCAAAAATTGTAGCAGCTCGTGATCCCGTAGCGGAAAAAGAATCTCCGATTGACGGGACAATCGACATGAAAATAATTTACAATCTGGTTTCGAAAATAATTCGGGAAGATAAAAATTCGGGATTGCACAAATCGTATGCCAACATGAGTCCCGATTCGGTATGCTGGTCGTTATCGGGGACCGAAAAAAAATACTTTTCCGGCAGAAGTTTGGCTATCGACGGGATGGACAATGTTATCGAATTTCTCGATAAACTCGAATCGGGTCAGTTGACACATATCGATTTCTTGGAAATGCGCGCTTGTGACCAAGGTTGTGCCGGTGGCATACTTTGTCCCGGTAACCGATTTCTTGCAGTAGAACGACTCGAACAACGTCAGAATAAATTGGAAAAACTGAAACTCCAAAATGAAGGAGCAGTAACGAATAGTCTGCTTGAATTTTCGGAAGAATTGCATCGGGAACTGCGAATCGACGGGGTTAAACCACGTGAAGGGCTACAACTCGACGATGATATGGGAAAAGCTCTTCGAAAAATGCAGCACATCAAAAAACTGATGACATTTTTGCCCGGTTTCGATTGCGGTGCTTGCGGAGCACCGAGCTGTAAGGCGCTGGCCGAAGATATTTCCCAAAACCTGGCAAGCATTTCTTATTGCGTGTTTGTGCAACGTGTGATGGAAAAGAATTATAAACTAAGCCCCGAACAATCATTTTCGGTAATAGAGAAAATTTGGGGACACAATAGACTTAACAAATATACCGATGAAAACGAATCTTAAAAAGTTGGCCGCCGATTTGGATTTCGAACCCTTATCAGGAATAAATTTGCTGGACAGGATACCTCAATCGGCATACGTATCGGACTTGTTGAGTGACGTCATTGGCAAAGCCCAACCGGGTATGCTTTGGATTACCTCACAAGTACACAAGAACATTGTGGCTGTTGCTTCGCTCAAAGAGTTGAGCGCAATTATAATAGTGAACGAACGTCAGATTGACGACGAAGTCGTGAAGCACGCAGAAGACGAAGGCGTTGTTATTCTCGCATCTCATCTTCCCGCATTCGAAACCGCAGGCAAGTTGTACATCTATCTTAATCGTGCGGAATGAATCTTTACAGGGCCGATTTGCACATTCATACCTGTCTGTCGCCTTGCGGCGATTTGGAAATGAGTCCGCGCAATATTATCCACACAGCCACCCAAAAAGGTCTGGATATGATTGCGATAACGGATCACAATTCGACAAGGAATGTGAAAACCTGCCTTGAGATTGCCAGAGAAAAAAATATTTTTGTTATTCCCGGATGCGAAATAAATACACAGGAAGAGGTGCATTGTTTGGCATATTTTCCCGATTTGGAGGCAATATCGGAATTCCAAAAATATCTCGACCGGAAGTTACCGGAAATAGAAAACGATCCTGATTTATTCGGATATCAGGTAGCAGTGGATGAGGATGATAGAATTATATTTGAAGAAAAGCGATCGTTATTTTTAGGAATTCGTGACGATATAGAAAATGTGGCGAATCAAGTTCACGCGTTGGGTGGAATTTTTGTTCCGGCACATATCGATCGCTTGAAAAATAGCATTTTCAGTCAGTTGGGGTTCATTCCCTTCGATTTGAAATATGACGCACTCGAAATTTCGAAGCGACATTCGGTTCCCGAATTTTTGAAAATGCATCCCGAATTGCTAAATATACGTATTCTTCGCAATTCGGATGCGCATCAGTTGGATGATATCGGCACTCTCACTACCTTTTTTCGGATGCCCGAATTAAACTGGAATTTTTTTAAATCGGCTTTCGAAATCAATGCTTTCGGATCTGAAATTCTCAACCCAGATTCCAAGATATGGTAGATTTATCGATGCATCTGATGGATATTGTACAAAATTCTATTCGAGCAAATGCGAAGACGATAGACATTCTGTTCGAAGAAAAAACAAAAACGCACACGTTGACTTTTGTAGTGAATGATGACGGAATAGGAATAGACAGAGAAATGCTAAAAAAAATAGACGATCCGTTTTTTACTACGCGCAACACCCGAAGAATTGGGCTCGGTGTGCCCTTGTTGAAGATGACATGCGAGCAAACGGGAGGAAATCTTGAGGTCAAATCCGAACCCGAGATAGGTGCATCTGTAAAGGCGGTATATCGAACCGATCACCCCGATTGTTTGCCACTTGGAGATATTGCCGGAACACTTTCCTTGTTGCTCAAGGCCAATCCTGAAATTCGATTTCGGGTGCTTTATCGATTAGATGATGACGAATTTCGTTTTGATTCCGACGAATTGAAACAACTTGGAATTGAATTGGATACTGCCGAAATGTTTTTTGCACTCAAAGAATTTTTCGCTGCCAATTTCGAGGAATTATTTCGAAAACGACCTTCCGGCAGTTATCTTTGTTAGGTATTCAATGTTATGATAATTAATAATTTAAATCCAAATATCGATATGACAGAAATAAAAACTTTAGCTGACCTGAAAAAAAAACAAGAGGAAGTTAAATCGAGAATCGACTTGCGAAACAAAGCCGAAAACCCTGAAGCACGTGTACAAGTCAAAGTTGCAATGGCAACCTGTGGTATAGCGGCCGGCGCCAAAAAAGTGATGGAATATTTTGTGGAAGAACTCGAAAAAAGAAATATCGATGCCATCGTTACGCAAACCGGATGTATGGGCTATTGTTTCGCCGAACCAACGGTCGAAGTCATACTGCCGGGCAAGGAAGCAATGGTTTTTGGATATGTGGATAATGTTCGTGCCGACGAAATCATCGAGCGGTATATCAAGCACGGAGAATTGGTGGATGGCATTATTCCTCAGAATTATGATACCATCGAACATGAAGAACGATAAATCGAGGAGGAGCAAACAATGAGTCAGTACAAAATGCATATTTTGGTGTGCGATGGAACGGGTTGCCGGTCTTCGCAAAGCGGATTGATCAGCGAAATGTTTCGGGACGAACTCCTGCGCAAAGGTCTAAAAAACGAAGTACAGGTGATTCGCACCGGTTGCTTCGGCTTTTGCGAAAAAGGTCCCATTGTCAAGATATTGCCCGACAATACCTTCTACACCCAAGTGAGGCCCGAAGACACGGCCGAAATCATAGACGAACATATTATTAAAGGGCGGAAGGTTACTCGACTTCTATATCTCGATCCCGACACACAGGAGTATGTTTCGGACTCCAAGCATATGGGGTTTTACAAAAAACAACTGCGTGTTGCCTTGCGTAATTGTGGGCTGATTGATCCGGAAAACATAGATGAAGCCATTGCCCGCGATGCCTACCAAGCTTTGGGGAAAGTATTGAGTGAATATACGCCCGAGCAAACTATTGACATTATCAAGCGTTCAGGTCTCCGCGGAAGAGGAGGTGCCGGATTTCCTACCGGCTTGAAATGGGAAATCACCGGTAAGAATCCCGCTGATCGGAAATATGTGGTATGCAATGCCGACGAGGGAGATCCCGGTGCTTTCATGGATCGATCCATTCTCGAGGGCGATCCGCATTCGGTTCTCGAAGCAATGGCGATTTGCGGTTATTGCATCGGTGCCAGCAATGGTTTGATATATGTGAGAGCCGAATATCCACTGGCAGTTAAGCGATTAAAAGTCGCAATCGAGCAGGCACATCAATACGGATTGCTGGGCGAGCATATTTTCGGCACCGATTTCTCTTTCGACATCAAATTACGCTATGGAGCGGGAGCATTTGTATGCGGAGAAGAAACAGCACTCATCCATTCCATGGAAGGAAAACGCGGTGAACCAACCAATAAGCCACCGTTTCCGTCACAAAGCGGATATCTCGGCAAACCTACCAATGTGAATAATGTGGAAACTTTTGCTAATGTTCCGGTTATCATTTTGAAAGGAGCAGAATGGTTTTCGTCTATCGGTACCGAAAAATCGAAAGGTACCAAAGTGTTTGCACTTGCCGGTAAAATCAACAATGTGGGGTTGATCGAAGTCCCGATGGGAACAACGCTGCGCGAGATTATTTTCGAAATTGGCGGCGGAATTAAAAACGGGAAGAAATTCAAAGCTATACAAACAGGTGGTCCTTCCGGTGGCTGCCTCACGGAAAAGCATCTCGATACGCCGATTGATTACGAAAGTTTGACTGCTGCAGGATCGATGATGGGATCGGGCGGCATGATCGTACTCGACGAAGATGATTGCATGGTTTCCGTTGCAAAATATTATCTCGGATTCATCGTTGAGGAATCATGCGGAAAATGTGCTCCCTGCCGGATTGGCAACAAACGTCTGTATGAAATTTTGGAACGCATAACAAAAGGGAAAGCTGTTCCCGAAGATCTCGATAAACTTCGCAATTTGTGTAACGTCATCAGAGATACGGCTTTGTGTGGATTGGGCCAAACATCTCCCAATCCTGTACTTTCGACATTGAACAATTTCATAGAAGAATATGAAGAACACGTTTTCGAAAAAAAATGTCGTTCGGGTCAATGTCACGATTTGCTTTATTATGTAATCGACGAAGAAGAATGCACGGGTTGTGGAGCATGCAAACGTGTTTGTCCCGTAAATGCCATTTCGGGCGAGAAAAAGCAACCCCACATCATCGATCAGAAAATATGCATCAAATGCGGATCGTGTATGGAAAAATGCCAATTCGATGCCATCAATCTGAAAAATGAATATAAATCGACAACTGTTTCCGTGTGAAAATTTTCATCTCAACATCGGAAAAGAAAGAAATGCAAATCGTTTTTCCCAACTCCCCTCAAAAAAAACTATTTTATGGAAATGATAAAACTTACCATCGACAATAAAAAAATCGAAGTCGCAGAAGGTACAACTATTCTGAAAGCGGCCCGTCAGTTTGGAATCGATATTCCTACATTGTGTCACTTCGAACTCGGAGACATGGGCATAGAAAATAAGCCGGGTGGATGCCGCATTTGTGTTGTAGAGATCGAAGGACGTCGTAATCTTGCTCCTTCGTGTATTACCGAAGTACAGGAAGGAATGGTGGTCAACACCCATAATATTCGCGTGATAAATGCACGACGTACGGTACTCGAACTCATCATCTCCGATCATCCTTTCGATTGCCTTGTTTGCGCAAAATCGGGACAGTGCGAATTACAACATTTGGCCACTCAACTCGGAATACGAGAAATTCCCTATAAAGGCGAACAATCGACTTATCGAAAAGATACATCCCCGTCCATCATTCGAGATATCGACAAATGCATCTTGTGTCGACGTTGTGAAATGATGTGTAATCAGGTGCAGACAGTTGGTGCGCTATCGGCAATCAATCGTGGATTCATGTCGGTGGTTGCGCCTGCATTCGAAATGAATCTCGAGGATTCGCCTTGCACTTATTGTGGTCAGTGTGTTTCGGTATGTCCGACAGGAGCACTCACCGAAGTCGATCACACCAACGATATCATTCGGGCTTTATCCGATCCTTCGAAAACGGTTATTGTTCAGACGGCACCTGCCGTTAGAGCTGCTCTCGGCGAAGAATTTGGGATGGAACCCGGCACATTGGTTACCGGCAAACTGGTTGCTGCCCTCCGCCGCCTCGGTTTCGATTATGTGTTCGACACCGATTTCAGTGCCGACCTCACCATCATGGAAGAAGGTACGGAATTTTTGAATCGAATCAAACGGCATATGGCGGGAGATACTTCAGTCCGATTACCGATTCTTACTTCTTGCTGTCCCGGTTGGGTAAACTTTTTCGAGCACAACTTCCCCGATTTGCTTGATGTGCCATCAACAGCCAAATCGCCACAACAAATGTTCGGCGCTATAGCAAAAACTTATTTTGCGGACAAAATAGGTGTGAATAGAAACGATTTGGTGGTAGTATCTATCATGCCATGCCTGGCAAAAAAATATGAATGTCAACGCAATGAGTTTAAGGTAAACGGAAATCCGGATGTCGATTATTCGATTTCAACGCGCGAGCTGGCTGCATTTATCAAATTGGCAAACATCGACTTTCTGGATCTACCCGACGAAGATTTCGACGATCCTTTGGGAGAGTCCTCCGGCGCCGGTGTTATTTTTGGTAATACGGGAGGTGTGATCGAGGCGGCTTGCCGAACCGCTTACGAATTATATACAGGGAAGAAACTGGAAAAGATAGAATTTGAGGAATTGCGTGGTTTGGAAGGAATTCGCTCTGCTACCATCGATTTCGACGGACTTCCATTGAATATCGGAATAGCCAACGGATTGGGAAACGCACGAAAATTGCTTGACGAAGTTCGTGCCGGAACATCCAATTATCATGCCATCGAAATAATGGCTTGTCCGGGTGGTTGCATTGGTGGCGGCGGACAACCTTATCATCATGGCAATAGTGAAATCCTTCGACGAAGAGCAGCTGCCATTTATACCGAAGACGAAAGGAAAACCATTCGCAAATCACATGAGAATCCTTCCATTATTCGTCTCTACAGCGAATTTTTGGGAGAGCCTGGCAGCAAGAAGTCTCATTGCCTGTTACATACCCACTATTTCCCGAAAAGTAACGAAGTAACCATTCATCGATAGTCAACAAAAACAAAGAGTTATGAGTACGAAAACAAATACGGAAAATCATATTGCAAACGAATGCCCTTATAATGGATCCTTGCCGGAAGTTGAAGTGAAAATAAAGCTCACGGCTGATAAAATCGAAAAAATCGATGCAATTTGTCGGTCATTTGACAATGATCCCGGAGAATTGATCAATGTGTTGCACGAGACCCAATCGGAATTTGGATATTTGCCGGCCGAAGTTCAGGATGTGATTGCCCAAAACTTGCGAATACCTGTTGCTCAAGTTTATGGAGTGGTGTCGTTTTACTCGTTTTTTACCATGACCCCCAAAGGAGAACATCCGATTTCGATATGTTTGGGGACGGCATGTTATGTGAGAGGATCGGAAAAAATTCTCGAAGAATTTAAAAAGGAACTGAAAATCGAAGTCGGCGAAACCACTCCCGATGGAAAGTTTTCGATTAATTGTCTGCGATGCGTCGGTGCATGCGGGCTGGCTCCGGTAGTGATGGTAGGCGAAAGAGTTTTCGGTCGCGTTTCACCTGAAGGTGTAAAACAGATTATAGCCGAGTACAACAATTAAAAAATGATGGTTTATACTACTCCCAACCAATTGTCTAGTCCTGAAATAGGTTTACAAAAAAGTAAAGAGGATTCAGGATTATGAAAACAAAGGTAAAGAAATACACGGACGATTTTAAATTAATGGTTGTCCAGGATTATTTAAGTAGTGATATAAGTCAGTCAGCGTTAAAAAAGAAATATAATTTTGGAGGGAATAAGAATATTTACAATTGGATGCGTAAATTTGGGTTTTCAAAACCAAGTGAAGACCAAAAAGGATTGCATCAAGTCATGGCAAAGGAGGAACAAAAGTCAGCTTCAGAACAAGAGCTTGAATTAAAGATCAGCAAGTTAGAGGAAGAATTAAAGCGAGAGCAATTACGCACGAAGGCATTAAATGTTATGATTGACATAGCCGAACGGGATCTAAAAGTTGATATAAGAAAAAAATCTGGAGCCAAACGGTAACAGAGCTGCGTACGAGTCATTATGGTTCAGATATTGATGATTTGTGCGACCTGTTTGGTAGAAGTAGGCAGGCCTACTACCAGCGAAGTAAATACAATTACAAGGAAGAAGTAAAAGAAGAGATACTGCTTCAATTAATTGAAAGAGAGCGGGAATTAATGCCCAAGCTTGGAGGTCGGAAGTTGTTGGAACTCATCCGGCCGCGTTTACCAACGGAATTAAGCATAGGCAGAGACAGTTTCTTTGATTTTCTGAGAAGGTATGGTTTATTGGTTGGGAAACGACGAAGACGAGTTAAAACAACGTATAGCAATCACTGGTTACGCAAGTATCCAAACCTGATTAAAGGATTTGTACCAACAGGAGCAAATCAATTATGGGTAAGTGATATTACGTATGTTGAAACAAAGGCAGGCTTCGTTTATTTGAATCTGATAACGGATGCTTATTCCCGGAAAATAGTAGGCTGGACGGTTGGCGAATCGTTAGAAGCAAAATACACGGTTGAGGCCTTAAGAATGGCATTAAAGCAAGTTCCAAAAGGGATTGAAGGTTTAATTCACCATTCCGACAGGGGAGTTCAATACTGTAGTTCAGAATATATCAAAGTATTGAATAAGCATCACGTTCAAATCAGTATGACAGAAAATGGAGATCCTCGTGAAAATGCAATAGCAGAGCGTGTGAACGGCATTTTGAAAGACGAGTGGCTGAATCAAATGAAGCTAAGCTCGATAGAAGAAACTATCAAAGCACTGAAACGAATAGTTCAGATTTACAATAGCTGTCGACCTCATGCCAGTTTGGATATGAAAACGCCGGACTATGCTCACAGTCAATCAGGTGAATTTAAGAAACATTGGAAAACGTATTACAAAACCGGACAAAACCCGGCATCGTATTAGGTTTTTAAGGCATAAATAGCTCCTAGTTGTCATAAAAAAGGATAGCCGAAAATCAACTATCCCATTTTTCTGACGTACTTGTCGCTAATCATATTTATTCCTTGTCAGGTTGCTCCTCAGCAGAGCCTGACTCTGCTTGAATATGATAATGCAAAATTAAAAATAAATGTAAAGTAAATACAGGATTATAAACTAAAACTGTAAACAAATTTCAGGACGAGACAAATTTTTATTGGCCGGAATGAATAGAGGGTGTGCTTTGATTCAATGTACTTTCCGGTGAAAAGAACAAGGAGTGTTGTGAGCGATCATGTTGTTTTGCTGGCATAATTTTCGGCAGGATTTATATTCAAAGGTACGAAAACTTGCAGATATAACCCGAAAAATACTTACTATTGTGTTGTATATTAAATGATTGAATGCTTTTTAGGGCTCAACCGGATAAGCGGAAAATAAAAAGAGGCAACCTTTTTTTAAGGCAGCCTCCAAAGTATAGATGAGACAATGCAAAACTTATTTGACGGTTGTTGTCTGTTTCGGTATCATTACGACCGTTGCTTGATTGCCCTGCGAAAGCAGCTCTTTGGCAAATTCCTGAATATCTTTTGAGGTAACGGAATTTACGGTTTTCAGATATTCAGTATGATTGTCTTCGCCATAAAAATATTTGGTGTCGAGAACATTCATCCAATAACTGTTTTCTTTCAGGTTTTCGTTATATTTTTTGTTCATATATTCCTTCACTTTTGTGAAATCGGTTTCGCGAGGACCATTTTGGGCTATCGATTCGAGTTCGCTGAAAATGATCCGGTTCAGTTTCTCCATTTTTGCAGGATCGGTATCATAAACAATCTGAAGCATTGTTTGACCTTCGGGGTAACGTGCGATGTTGCCTCCCGCATAAACGCCATAGGAGCCGCCTTCGTCTTCACGTACCTTTTCGGTGTAAACGATATCGAGAATCTGATCGAACATGCTCATCAAAATTTGATTTCTGAGTGAACGTTGTGTATCACCTGATATACCGATAAATACAGAGGCTTTCGGGTTTTTCATTTCGCGCTCGAAAATATTATCCGATTTGCCTTTCTTCATCGACATTGGGACTTTCACAAAATTGCCCTTTTCGGCTTTTCCGGGAATCGAAGCCAAATATTGTTCGATAACGGGTTTCACTTTTTCCTCATCGATATTTCCGACCAAAGTAAAAACGAACTGACCGGGATTTGAAAAAATCTCGTTATACATGTCCATAATGCGGAAGTACTCGATCTTGCTTAAATCCTGCAATTTGAGGCGCCCCACCAAAGGATTAGAACCGTATATGGCTTTCGTAACCGAGTCGCTAAAAGCAACCATCGGTTCGACTTCCTGATTCTTGAGTTGCGTTTCGGTGCGTTGCATAAACGATTTAAATGCATCTTCGTCACGGCGCGGAGCGGTAAAGTAAAGATAAACCAATTGCATCATCGTTTCGAAGTCTTTGACCGACGACGATCCGTTGATGTCCTGAGTCGTCAGACTTATGCTCGGCACAGCTGAAGCCGTTTTTCCGGCAAGCACTTTCGGGAGATCGGTAGCGCTGAAATTTCCAACTCCGCCCAAATTGATAACCGAATTCATTACTTTGCAGTTGACAGGATCTTTTTCTGCAAATTTTGAATATCCGCCCATTGCAGAAGCTGTCATCACTATTTCATCATCTTTGAAATCGGTGTTTTTCAAAATCACTGTTATTCCGTTCGATAATGTCCAGACAGTGGCATCCATAGCCGCATCCCTATCGGTTTTTACGATTTCACCGGGTGCTGGCGGAGTAGCCACCAATGGTTCGTCGATGGTTTGTTCCTTATAAGGCTCGATATTTTCGTTTTGCACAGTTGTCAGCACCGTTAGAAGTTGTTCCTCCGATGGATATACAAGCCCTTCTTTCTGTGGACCGGTAACGGATATGACGATATTTTGATCGCCGATAATTTGTTTTATTGTCTGATTAATGGCCTCTACCGGAATATTCGGAGCAAGAGCCTGTATGAATTGATATTCGAATTCGATGCCGGGAATAGGTTCACCATCCGTAAAAGATCTGACATACTCCTGCGAATAGAGTTCGTTTTTCTGTTTGTCGCGATTGTTATAAAGATTTTCGTAATTTTTGAGAATGTTTGTCCGGGCAATATCGTATTCGGAAGCCGTAAATCCGTATTTTTTCACCCTTTCGGATTCGCGAATCAAAGCACCCAGCGCCACGTCGATTTTGTCTTCGGCACTTCCTGCGACTTCAGTCCAAGCATCTTTGGTTTTGGCCACAAAGTAATCTCCGTCGTAAGCGTAAGCAAAAGTAAAAGGAGCGTCCGGTTTTTGGGTGATTTCCCTGAAACGCTGATTGAGCATGGCCGATGCAACATTCATTACGTACTGGGAAATAAATCCGACCTGCGTATTTTTTAGTTCTGTAGGTATAGGATCGTGCTTGAAGAACACCATCACTTGTGCCGTTCTTGCTTCGGGATCGGTAGCGAGGGCTACAATAGGCTCTTTGTTGTCGGGAACGGGATAATAAATTCTTTCGGCGCGATTTTCATCGAGAGTAATCGGAGAAAATAGATCCCTGATTTGTTTTTCCATTTCGTCCACATTCACATCGCCAACCACGATAATTCCCTGCAAATCGGGGCGATACCATTTATGATAGTATGCTCGCAATTCTTCGGGTTTGAAGTTGTTGATTACATCGATAGAGCCGATAGGCATGCGTTTGGCGTACTTGCTGCCCGGATACATAACGGGCAAGAGCTGTTCCCACAAACGCTGTTGTGCCCCGCCGCGCGTACGCCACTCTTCGCGAATTACTCCGCGCTCTTTTTCTATTTCTTCAGGTTCGAGGGATATGGCATTCGACCAATCGTGCAACACAAGCAAACAGGAATCCATCAGATTTTTGTTGGTGGTAGGGATGTCGGTTAGATAATAAACCGTTTCGTCGAACGAAGTATAGGCATTGATATTGTATCCGAACTTGATCCCGTTGTTTTGCAAATATTCGAGCATGGTTTTACCCGGAAAATTTTTGGTGCCGTTGAAAGCCATGTGTTCCAAAAAATGAGCAAGCCCCGATTGATGGTCTTCTTCCTGCATCGATCCCACTTTTTGAGCAATATAGAAGTCGGCTCTGTTATCGGGCAAATTGTTGTGACGAATGTAGTAGGTAAGGCCGTTTTCGAGTTTTCCCGTTCTCACTTGCGGATCGATAGGCAACGTCATGTTTTGTTGCGCCATGATTAAGGTCGCAAAAGTGAAGAATGCCGATAAAATAAATTTTCGCATTGTAGCTATTGTTAAATGTAGAAATTGATGAAAGTATTAAATTCTGTCCAAAACTATCTTGATGAGTTCTTCGACAGAGCCTTGGTAATTTGCGTTCGAGTTGAGCGCAACTCGGTTAGCAATAATGGCACAAACGGTCATAGCTTTATGCCCCATCATCTTCCCAAGACCGGCAATAGCCGAACTTTCCATTTCGTAATTGGTGATTGAATAATCGCCATATCGGAAAGCTTCGATTTTTGCATTCAGATCGGGATCGGCCAAAGGCAAGCGGACATAGCGCCCTTGTGGTCCATAAAAGCCGATAGCCGAAATAGTAACGCCACGAATCATATCGAATCCGATGCGATCGATAAGTTCTTCATCGGCACTCACGACATAGGGTGAACAATGAAAGGGTGACCAGTTAACCTGTTTCTGAAATTCCTCTTCGAAATCCACTTCGCGTACTTCTTCGGAGCCGGCATAATAGTGGATAAGGCCATCGAATCCGATAGATTTTTCGGAAACGACATAGGAGCCCACAGGGCAATAGGGTTGCATGCCACCTGAAGTGCCCACTCGCACGACCGTAAGTTGTTTGAAGTTGCTCTTTACGCAACGCGTGCTGAAATCGATATTTGCCAATGCATCCAATTCGGTGAAAACAATGTCGATATTGTCTGTTCCTATTCCGTGAGACAGAGCAGTGATGCGTTTACCTTTATACATGCCCGTGATGGTGTGGAACTCACGGCTTTGTATGTCGCATTCGATATTATCGAAAAATTTTCCTGTCATGCCCACCCGATCGGGATCGCCCATCATCACAATTTTATCTGCCAGTTGTTCGGGCTTGATGTGAAGATGGAAAGCGCTGCCATCGGGATTGATGATAAATTCTGATTCCGGTATTATTCTCATAATGTATTGATTGAAGTAGATAGATTAGATAATTTCTTCTGAAATTTCATTTACTTAATATTCGACTTATTATCACCGGAAGCACTACCGCTTTGTGGTTTGGCTATTGCATCTCGCATATCGGTGTCGGCTTTGATATTTTGCATCCGATAGTAATCCATAATGCCGAGATTGCCACTTCGAAACGCTTCGGCCATAGCGATCGGAATTTGAGCTTCGGCTTCGATCACCTTAGCCCTTGCTTCCTGAGCTTTGGCTTTCATCTCTTGTTCCAGAGCGATAGCCATAGCGCGACGTTCTTCGGCACGAGCCTGAGCAATATTTTTGTCGGCTTGAGCCTGATCCATCTGAAGCACAGCCCCAATATTTTTGCCGATGTCGATATCGGCTATATCGATGGACAGAATTTCGAAAGCTGTTCCGGCATCCAATCCTTTTTTGAGTACGAGTTTCGAGATTGAATCCGGATTTTCGAGTACCGATTTGTGGGAAACGGCTGAACCAATCGAAGAAACAATTCCTTCGCCCACACGTGCCAAAATGGTTTCTTCGCCCGCGCCTCCGACCAACTGTTTGATATTGGCGCGAACCGTCACGCGAGCTTTTGCAATCAACTGAATTCCGTCGATTGCAACGGCAGTAACGGGAGGGGTATCGATTACTTTGGGATTGACCGACATTTGAACAGCCTGCAATACATCACGACCTGCCAAATCGATGGCCGTTGCCATTTGAAAAGATAAGTCGATGTTCGCTTTCGAAGCCGAAACCAGTGCATGAACCACTTTTTCGACATGACCACCGGCCAGATAATGCGCTTCAAGATTGTCGCGCGTAACGTTTTTAAGACCCGCCTTGTGCGCTTCGATCAAGGCATAAACAATGGTATGCGGAGGAACTCTGCGCAAGCGCATCAAAAAAAGCTGCACGAGCGAAATATGAACTCCGGCAGACAACGCGTTGATCCACAAAAAAAATGGTACATAGTGGAAAAAAATCAACACGAAGATGATAATGACTGCGATGATAATAATTAAACTGTATTCCATAAGATATTAATTATATGATAAGTGATTCGGTTTGCGTTTCACAAGAACGTTCGATAATTCGACTTTCGTAACTTCGATTTCTGTATTTTCATCAATCATTTCGCCATCCACCGATTTGCCTTCGACCCTTACGCCGTTAATATCTACTTTACCCATCGGGTTGAGACGTGAAACGGTCTTACCGGTATCGCCGACAGCGATTTTCTTCAGGTCGCTGTTATCGACAGTTGCATCGATTTCGGCAGTGAGAGAAATTTTACGCAACGATTTCGATCGGATCAGCAGTAAAAAAGCGCCTCCGAAAAGAATCGCAGACGAAATAAGTAAAATATTCCCCTGCGAAGATCCTATATAAATATACGCATAGGCGATTCCTCCGAGCACAAAGAGTGCTCCCGTAATTCCTGCAATGCCGACACCCGGTAAAAGAAATATCTCGAGCAACAAAAATATAATCCCGATGAGGATAACGACTGAAACAATGATAAGATCTATCGGCATATTTAAAAATTCGATTTAAAATGTGTTTCTTATCTCTGTGTTGCGACTCTGAACGAAAAGATCATCGATTTGACGATGTAGCGCTTCGGCCTCTTTTTCGAGTGCAAGAATCGAAGGTGCCAAATTGTTCTTTTCGGCGGGACCTGCTTGTGCATACCGGTCACGTTTATCGGAAAGCTCCTTTTCGACGCTCTCGAGTTGTTTCTGCAAATTAATGGCTTTTACATACAAATTGCGTGCATTGGCATTTTTGAAATCCGAAAGTTGATGATAGGTGCGGCTATCGTCAATTACGAATTCGAAATCTTTTTTCGGCGAAGCAACTTTTGTAGAATTGTTTTCCTTAACCTCCTCAATCAGTGACGAGTAATCGACACCTTCCTTCCAGGTTGCGCGAATAGACGAAATGCGAGCTCGATTTGCCATAAATATTTCGTCGGGATTTTCGAGCAATGTAACCTCTCTGTTGGGAATAAACGTATAAACACAAACCGAATCTTCCGGTTGAAATCTGTCGGAAGCAAACCAACCAACCCCTTTTTCTTCATCCACAGCCAACATATAATCGTTAAAAGGCGAGTTGAAAGGCATATTCAGTTGATTGGGATTGAGATACGAATCGCTCGCAAAATTATATCGCGTAATATACAAATCGTATCCGCCGATGGAATTATGTCCGGTTGAAGCAAAATAAATCGTAACGCCGTCGGACATGACGAAAGGGTATGCCTGATCGCCGGCATCGTTTATCGATTCGGGAAGGCGCTTTTGGTTGCCGAAATGGTCAAGGAGTTTTTCCATCGTGTACAGATCGACATTTTTCGAGGAATCCGTTAACGAAAAATAAACCTTATCCTTGCGTTCGTTCAGAAAAACGGGAAAATCATTTATGGGTGCGTTTTCGAAAAAATCCTGCATGGGCAACAGCGAACCGGAAGTTGCACTGAGATGATAAGCCGATAAAAAGACTTTTTTGGGAACAACCACACTATCGATGATTTGGACATCTTCGGTGCGCGATACCATTTTTCTCAACTTTTCCAAGAATGCTCTTTTCTCGGACAGTTTTGCCAGAGCTTCCTTGTCGCGTCGTTTCGCTTTCTCGTAAAGGGCAAATTCCTTTTCGGCATTGTCGAAGCGGTACATCAGCGTGAACAATTGTCCCAGATAAAGGTGAGCTTCGGGAATATTTTTTTTGGCAGCAAATGCAAGATATTTTTCGGCCTGCAGAATTTTTCCGGTTTCGTAAAGGCAAACTCCCAACCAATGATTGATTTGTGCGTTTTCGGGAGATGAAGCATATTCGGATTGAAAAACAGGCAGGGCTTCGGCATATCGTCCTTCGCCAAAAAAATTTTTGGCATCGTCCAACGTTTGTGCCTGTGCGACAAGTGCCGAAAAAGCAAAAAATAATAAAATCGAACGTAATTTCATAATAATCAATTCCGATGTTCAAAGTTAGTATAAATGTTTATATACCGATTGTTTTTACAACTTTTTTGTGCCCTCGAAATGCTGTGGCAACATTTTATTTCACTTGTTGCCGAACATTTGTTGATACTCTATCGGAATGAATGTGTGTCGATTGAAAATTATCATGTACTTTTGTAATCGAAATAAAACCATTTCAATAATGATACACGAAAAAATAGTCATCCTCGATTTCGGGTCACAGACTACACAACTTATCGGGCGACGAATCAGAGAATTAAACACATTTTGTGAGATTGTCCCTTACAACAAATTTCCTTTTGACGACGATAGCGTGAAAGGTGTCATACTTTCGGGAAGCCCCTTTTCGGTGAATGACGAAAATGCTTTCAAAACCGATCTTACCCTTCTTCGCAGTCATTATCCCGTGCTCGGAATTTGCTATGGCGCGCAACTCATTGCGCAAACATCGGGCGGAGAAGTCGGCAAAAGTGCTACGAGAGAATACGGACGTGCAAAACTTCATATCAAGGATGTTTCTGATCCATTGCTGGGCAACATTCGCGAACAATCGCAGGTGTGGATGTCGCACGGCGACACCATTTTGAGCATTCCCGAAACATTCAGGGTGATCGCTTCCACCGACGATGTACACATAGCGGCTTACAAAATTGAAGGCGAACCGACTTGGGGAGTTCAGTTTCATCCCGAAGTATTTCATACCGAAGAAGGAACGCGAATTCTCGATAATTTTCTTACTATCTGCGGTTGTCAAAAAGATTGGACGCCGGCATCTTTTATCGAAACTACCGTCAACGATTTGAAACAACAGTTGGGTGACGATAAAGTCATTCTTGCCCTTTCAGGAGGCGTCGATTCGTCGGTAACGGCAGTGCTTCTCAACAAGGCTATCGGCAAAAATCTGACGTGTGTATTTGTCAATCACGGATTGCTGCGCAAAAACGAATTCGAAACCGTTCTCGAAAACTACAAACATTTGGGCTTGAATGTAATAGGAGTCGATGCCAAAGATCGTTTCTATAAAGCACTTGCCGGAGTTACCGATCCCGAACAGAAACGAAAGATCATCGGCAAGGGATTTATCGACGTTTTCGAGGAAGAAGCACGTAAGTTAAAAGACATCAAGTGGCTGGCACAGGGAACGATTTATCCCGATATCATCGAATCGTTGTCCATTACCGGAACGACGATTAAAAGCCATCACAACGTGGGCGGACTGCCCGAAAAGATGCACTTGAAACTTTGCGAACCCTTACGTTTGCTTTTTAAGGACGAAGTACGCCGCATAGGATTGGAACTTGGAATGCAGAAAAATCTGATTTATCGCCATCCGTTTCCGGGACCCGGATTGGGGATTAGAATTTTAGGCGAAATCACTCCCGAAAAAGTTCGTATAGCTCAGGATGCCGACGACATCTTCATCAGCAATCTGAAAATGACAGGTCTCTACGATCAAGTATGGCAAGCGGGAGCGATTCTGCTTCCTGTGCACTCGGTAGGAGTGATGGGTGATGAGCGCACCTACGAAAACACCATCGCTTTGCGAGCGGTAACATCCACCGATGCCATGACAGCCGATTGGGCACATCTTCCCTACGAATTTCTGGCAAAAGTTTCGAATGAAATCATCAACAAAGTGAAGGGAGTCAATCGGGTCGTATATGACATTTCGTCCAAACCACCTGCTACGATCGAATGGGAATAGGTCTTCCCATAATTCTTACAGATTTTACTAAAAATTACTCCAATGAAAAAGTTTTTCTACCTGGCCATTTCTGTTCTGCTACTCGTTTCATGCAGTAACGGCCAAAAAAGCGGAGGATACTCCATCGAAGGCACAGTTCCTACCGACATTGTCGGCAAGATCTATTTGCAACGATTCGAAGATAAACACTATACCACTGTCGATTCTGTCGAAATAGCCAACGGTTCTTTTACTTTCGCGGGCACTGTGGCAGAGCCAATGGTGTATGCCCTCGTTCCATCGCAAAAATCTCAACGAGCTCTGGTTTTTCTCGACAATCATCCCCTGCAAATTACACTCGATGACGAATGGGAAATTAAAGACTTAAAGGGATCGGAAAATTCCGAGCTTTTTTATCGACTTTTTCCACAAAGCAAGCAAGGCATTCTCAATATTGACAGCCTTGTCAGGAATCATCCTTCGTCGCCGGTCGGAGCTTATTTCCTCACACGCGAGTTGTACAAATATGATTACGACGCATTGAAAAACATTCGTTCGCTTTTTTCGGATTCGTTGGATAATCATCCTTATATCCAGACGATTGACCGCACACTCGCTTCTCTCGAAAAAGTTCAACCCGGAAAACCTGCACCCGATTTCACCCTTCCTTCCGTAAATGGTGATTCTATTTCCTTAAGCTCCTTGCGAGGAAAATATGTTTTGCTGGATTTTTGGGCCTCTTGGTGTCCGGATTGTCGTAAATCGAATCCACAACTGGTTGAGCTTTACCAAAAATATAAGGATAAAAATTTCACACTCTTGAGCGTTTCCATCGACGAAGAGCCTGATCGATGGAAAGCTGCCATCGAAAAGGATGGACTTGTATGGTCACAGGTAATCGACGTAAAAGGATGGCAAAGCGAAGTGGCCAAAACCTATGCCATTCAATGGATACCGACCGGAATCCTGATCGATCCCCAAGGGTTCATCCTTGCTCGAAGTACCGAGCCGGCCAGTTTGGAAAAAGAGCTGGAAAATGTTTTAAAGAAATTTGAAACATTGAAACATTGAAACATTGAAACATTAAGGCATTAAGGAAATTAAGGAAATTAAGGAAATTCGCAAGCACATATTTCGATAAAACCGTCAACTTATTGCGATAATCATTAAGCATTATCCCTTGAATATTGTTCCCGGCGAAAGTTCCAAAACTTGCGCTATTTAGGGAAAAATATTCATTTTATACGAAAATAATAAATCGAATGCTTGACATTTATCCATCATTAAATTGAATCCTTCACTTCAGGTTTATGCAGTTCGGGATATGCAATGCGAGAATGATAGATAATTTTCAATTTTTCGACAAAAACATCTTTTGTCGTATCGATATCCTTGAAAGTGATGGGCGCTTTCTTAAAATATCCTTCAGCCACTTGAGTATCAATAATTCGATTTACGAGATTTTGCAAAGTTTCTTCCGAATATTCTGTCAAACTGCGTGAAGCAGCTTCTACCGCATCGGCCATCATCATGATAGCAGTTTCCTTTGTAAACGGATTTGGACCCGGATAACGAAAAGCCTCCTCGTTGATTTCCTTATCGGGATTGGCATTCTTCCACGAGACATAAAAATAGCGGGGTATGCTCGTTCCGTGATGAGTCTCAATAAAATCAATAATTTGCTGTGGAAGTCCGTTTTGTTTGGCAATCTTCACGCCATCTTTCACGTGGTTGATCACGATGCGTGCACTTTCTTCGAAAGGCAAGCCGGCGTGAGGATTCATTCCCGGCGACTGGTTTTCGGTGAAAAAAGCGGGATTTACCATCTTCCCGATATCGTGATACAATGCTCCGGTTCTGATCAACGATGCATTGGCTCCAATCTTTGCAGCAGCCGCAGTGGCCAGATTCGAAACCTGCATGGAGTGTTGAAACGTTCCTGGTGCTTTTTCGGATAATTCTTTCAGTAAGGGTTTGTTGATATTTGCCAGCTCCACCATGCTTACACCCGATATAAATCCGAACGATTTTTCGAAAATATATACCAAAAGATAAGAGAACATGATGAAAATAAAATTAATGAAGAAATAAATCAAAACCACCCAATTGATAGCCTCCAAGCTTCCTTGTGAATAGAGCGACAGGCCAACATACACCAAAACGTAGGTCAATAAAATAAAAAACGAGCTGCGAATGAGTTGTGACCTTTCGGAAAGCTCTTTAAGCATGAAAATCGAGACCATAGCCACCGATATTTCGATGACAATAAATTCGAAGGGATAGGAAACCATCAGCGAACTGAGCAAGATGGTGATAATGCTGGCAAACAATGCTGTTCGGGAATCGATAAAAGTCCTTATCAGAATGGTCACGATGGCATACGGAATAATATACACGTTGAATAGGTTCAATCGAACCGAAAACGCCGTGAGTATCACAAAAAAAGTGATCAGCAACAGCATAAACATCACGTGCTGACGATTTCGGTATTCCATCGGTCGGAAAAACAACAAATACAGATAAAACGATCCGATGAGCACCAACACGAGCATAAATTCGCCGAAAAGAGTCCAATAGCCCCGTGCTGCCCCTCCGCTTCTTTCTTCGGTTACTCGCTTGAGAGACGAAAGAATGGCGTAGGTTTTGGCATCTACAATCTCACCACTGTCGATGATGCGTTGGCCGGCCTGTACCATGCCACTCGTTGGCGAAACCTGCTGAATAAATTCATTTCGAGCTTTTTCGGAAGTGGAAGCGTCGAATATAATGTTTTCTCGCAGATAGTTGTTTATGTTGGCCGACTTCAGTAGATTTTCGCTAAGTGAACTCGGTCGCTCTTTCAAAATTTTTTCATAAGCCGATCGGATGGTATTAAATGATTCAATACTTCGTGAATTGGCAATATTACCTTCTTTCAATCGGAGTGACCGAGTTTTTGAGGCGGCAATCTTATCGTATTCTTCCGAATTCATGATGCCCTGTTTATACACCTCTTCCAATTTTTGTCGGATATACTTTATATAAGGAGGATCTAAATTCCTTAGATTGTCGTTCAAGTTGATGTCGGCATCAAATTCTGCCAGCGCATTTTTTTCTACTGACGCGTCGATTGTAT
The DNA here is from genome assembly GCA_029975415.1 of Dysgonamonadaceae bacterium. GTDB lineage: Bacteria > Bacteroidota > Bacteroidia > Bacteroidales > Dysgonomonadaceae > Seramator. The sequence goes on from JARKPE010000006.1 coordinate 46,716, forward strand.
AATAAGGTTCGTAAAAAGCAAGAATGCTGTCCTGTTCGGCTTTAAACTGTGCTTCCGGTTTATAAATCGGGAAATCGAAAGGAGCAGTCAGCAATTCGTACTGCCAGGGGCGGCCTTCGCTAAACGAATACTGAAACTTCCCCTGTCTTGGGAAGCAGTATGTTATCAGCAGAATGGCGGCAATGAAAATAAGAGGGACGAAATATCGCGTTTTCATCCGTATCTTCTTTTTGTCGGATAATTTGCTTTTTGCCATGACGAATGTGCGTATGATCTATTAACAATGGAAAGGCCGAATTGTTTGAATAACTGATATTAAATGCCGAATTGATCGCAAAAATGGATATATCGACCGTATGATGGGGGCTCAAATTACGAATTACGAATTGCGGATTTTAGAAAATTTTCCAATTCGTAAATCTTCGTGCCGAACCAAAATGGAGATTTGGAAAATTTGGAGATCGATACTTTTAATGCCTAACGCGGGCATAACACGTTGTTGACAAGCTTCTAATCGATTTACAAATGAACATTGTCTGTATCCAATTCGATGTCGCCAAATTCTATCATTGCATTAAATAATCGAATATGTGAGAAATTTTTCAAATCATCCAAGAGAATATCTTTTTCAAATATTTTTCCTTCTTCAATCAAATTGGCTCTGTTGACTCCATAAATCAGAGGGTTGGAGGGCGTAACCCACGAAGAGCCGTCGAATAAAGCTATGTTGCTGATCGAAGTATCGGTTAAGAAACCATTTTTAACCAGCAACACCTCATCAAAATTTCCCCTCATGGCAAAAGCCCTTTCCAAATCGGAGCGATCTTCTTTCTTATAAGGCAATGATTCAATCCGAACTTCGACGACCTGCAACGAGTTGATTTCTCTTTTCCGATAAGGCAGATATTCGATTTTCCGAATTTTTGCATCGTACGTAACTCTACATTTGTATAGACCGGTTTGAGGTGGATGAGAATCGTTGAGAGCCGATTGCAGATCCGGGCGATTTGCCTCCGGATAAAACAAGTCGAAGCAAATCTTCATTCGTTTCTGATGAGATTCGAGACGATAGAAAACCCCATCCAAGAGTTTTATGGATTCAATAAATCGGCACATACACTTTTGCTAACATTTCCCTGTATTCGTTTCTGCAATCGCTGAACGAGGTAATTCCTCCTCCGCTTTTAAAGATCAAATGATCTCCCTTTTGTTCTATATAGCGAATCATTACTGCAGAATCCAGATTTCTGCCGTCGAATAGTCCAAAAATTCCGGTGTAGAAACCCCTCTCGTATTTTTCCACTTCGCGAATTATTTCTAACGTTTTTCGCTTGGGAGCGCCTGAGATTGATCCTGCAGGAAGCATCGAAAAAATAATATCTCCCAAATGAGACTCGTAATTTTCAGGTAACTGTCCGATAATTTCCGAACTCGTTTGCAACAATTCGTTGCGGTGCGTATAAACTCGATCTATATATCTGTATTTTTTTACTTCTACTTTTTCGGCCACCCTGCTCAAATCGTTGCGCAAGAGATCGACGATGGTAGCATGTTCGGCTTGTTCTTTGAGATCGTTCAGAATCGTTTCTTCGGCGTTTGTTACCGAAGCATCAATCGTCCCCTTCATAGGAAAGGTCGAAATTTCTCCCTCTTCAATTTTTACAAATGTTTCCGGGGAGAAAACAGTGAAAGAATCTTTAACCCACAGCTTGTATTTCGAATCACTCAACTCGTAAATGTCCTTCAGGTTTAAGTTGGTATCAACAAATGTCGGCTGCGTCAAATTGAGCAAATATGAATTTCCTCGCCGGATGTTATCCATCACGAAATCAAACTTCGTTCGATATTTTTCAAAATCAATCGGGGCAATTTCCCATTTGATATCCAAAGAACGACTGTGTGCTTTCCTGTCTTTTGAACAACGTCCAGCCGACAATTCAAACCGTATATATTCCTCGTTTAAATCGCTACACTCGATAATATATCCACGTTGTCCCTCGAAGTCCACCAAAAAGAAAAAAGGGATATTCGATTTGCCGAAGAAATTCATTTGCCGAATTAGTTCGGTCCTGCGAAATAAGGAATAAGGAAATTGCATATCGGTTTTTCGAAAAGAATACCAAGACATATTCACGTTTTACTCCGGCATCGAGATAAGCTCGATGGCTTTCCGTAAACGGCACAAGGTTTCTTCTTTTTCCAGCAGAACAGTGATATCGAAAATGTGCGGACCTTTGGCTTCACCCACCAGCGCAAGGCGAAAAGCATTCATCACGTTGCCCGTATGATACCGGTTATCTTCGATCCACTTCATGATGATTTTTTCCTGATTTTCAGCGGAAAAATCCTCCATGTTTTCAATCAAATGAATGAGTTCGCGCATCTGATCGGGCGTTTCGGCTTTCCAGCGTTTTTTGATCGTTTTTTCGTCATAATGTTCAGGCGCCACAAAAAAATAAGATGATTGCTCCCATAATTCCTTAACAAAGTTCACACGATCTTTTACCAATGCAACTACTTTACATACGTATTCCGGATTGGCTTCGATGCCTTTTTCTTTCAGAATCGGCATGAACATCGCCGTCAATTCTTCATCGGACGTTGCATGAATATATTTGTGGTTGAACCATTTGGCCTTTTCGAAATCGAATTTTGCTCCGCTTTTGCTGCAACGATCGAAAGAAAATGCTTGAACGAGTTCGTTCAACGAAAAAATCTCCTGTTCCGTTCCGGGATTCCAACCGAGCAATGCCAGAAAATTAATCACGGCCGCAGGCAAGTAACCGCTTTCGCGATAGCCGGAAGATATTTCTCCCGTTTTCGGATCTCTCCACTCGAGCGGAAAGACGGGAAAACCCAATCGATCGCCGTCGCGCTTGCTAAGTTTGCCATTGCCCTCGGGTTTGAGCAGAAGCGGCAAGTGTGCAAATTGCGGCATCGTATTTTCCCATCCGAAACTTTTATAGAGCCACACGTGCAAAGGAGCCGAAGGCAACCACTCTTCACCCCGAATCACATGCGAAATTTCCATCAAATGATCGTCCACAACATTCGCCAAATGATATGTCGGCAGTTCGTCGGCCGACTTGTAGATAACTTTATCGTCGAGAACCGAAGAGTTGACAACCACTTCGCCGCGTATCAAATCGTTAACTGTAATCAGAATATCGGGCTCGATTTTTATCCGTACTACATATTGAGTATCATTTTCGATCAGCGACTTCACCTCATCGGCAGAGAGCGTGAGCGAATTGCGCATCGTTTCGCGCGTGGAAGCATCGTATTGAAAATTCGGAATTTCATTTCGCTTTGCTTCCAATTCTTCCGGAGTGTCGAACGCAATATATGCCGCACCCTTATCGAGAAGCTCATACACATAATGTCTGTATATTTCTTTCCGTTCGGATTGTCGATAAGGACCAAATTTTCCTCCCTTTCGCGGACTTTCATCGAAAGTTAATCCCAGCCAGTCGAACGTTTCCTGAATATATTCCTCTGCTCCGGGAACAAATCGTTGCGAATCGGTATCTTCGATGCGGAGAATAAAATCGCCACCATGTTGTTTGGCAAACAGATAATTATACAAGGCAGTGCGCACTCCACCGATGTGTAGCGGACCTGTCGGACTTGGCGCAAAGCGAACTCTTACTTTCTGATTCATATTTTTCGGTTATGGGGTGCAAATTTACATGATAATTTTCAATCGACCTTATGCGTCGGTTTATTTAATGATTGAACGATACAACAATTTAAAAGGTCATGAATCAAAATTGTATGGGCGAAAGCAGTTTTTTTTGAAGAATCTCTCAATTGTTGACAGAAAAACAGAACTAAACGATAGATTATAAGAACAACCGAGATTCGTTTCCCATATTAAACAGCAGGTCAATGATGCTGAGATTGGGCAGAAAACCGAATTTTTGTTCAAAAACCTGATAATACGGTTTGGCTTCGAAATCGCGATCGAGTGTTCTCCAGTCGCGTTTGGGATGAATTATTTCGCGAAAATCCGATTGATTTTCATCAGCATGTTCAACATACGATTCGGTGAAGCTAACTGAGGTTGAAATTTCGAGCAGCCGACAGATTGTAGCGCGAAGTTGCTCGTTGAAATCGAGCAAAAACGGAATTTTCTTTTCGTAGAACGGAGAAAAATAATCGGCATAATAATCGAAAAACGGTGTAGATTTATAAGCCGAAACAATGGCATTCCAGTGAAGATGCCGCCAGTTGCCGTGATCGGCAATTCGAATATCTTTCATCTCACAAGCCAAATCGGTTGGCTTCTCGATCGGAACACTCAGCGGCAACGGACCATTCGCGCCGGCAATAACGCACCGGTTTCGATAGGATTGTTTTGTATAGTGATCGTGTATTTCGATTTGTACTTTCGATGCCCGAAACAACTTACTGTAATATTCTACCGGAGCTAAATAAAACGACGACAAAAGGATCGGCGCTTCATTTGCCGGAAATCCCAAATTATCGGAAGCCTTCATGAGTTGGAAGAAACAGGGAGTTTATCGTGCTGCACTCTTAAACAGCCGGTTCCATCTGATTTTTCCGCTGAACCATCCTTTATCCTTATCCAACGAAAGCCAGATGAACATCGGTTGGCCTACGATATGATCTTCGGGGACAAATCCCCACACACGTGAATCGGCCGAATTGTGGCGATTGTCACCCATCATAAAATAATAGTTCATGTGAAAAGTGTAAGAATCGGCCTGTTCGCCGTTGATATACACTTTCCCGTCACGATAAGCGAAATCGTTCCCTTCGTAGTTTTTTATACACCGTTCGTAAGCAGCCACCTTGAAAGGGATATCGGTATCAAATTTCAACGTAGCACCTTTTTTCGGAATCCATAAGGGTCCGTACGTATCGCGAGTCCATTCGGTTTCGTAATTCACCGGATAATAATAAGCTGTGCCCGGTTGTTCCACTTCCTTGATCACCGTCAGAACGAACGGTTTTGCCTTCATCTCTTCCACCATTCCGTCAGTCATCGGTATTTGCGTATAAAGCTTCCCAAAGGAACCGTTTTTCGTTTTCAGTCCCATTTTAACGGCGCTTACACTGTCCACATTCGTCAAATCCTGATATTTCGGGACAGGTTGTCCGTATTGGTTGGCAGCCTCGTAATCGCTTTTGCTGATACCTATCTGCTCAAACACCTCCGGAGAAATAACCGTACCGTCGGTTTGGATAAAATAGTTATGTTGTGCGGTTTTTACATGTGGAATAAGTTTACCGTCCACATACACAGTATCATTTTTGAGTTGAATGGTTTCGCCGGGCATGCCGATGCAACGTTTCACATAATTCTCGCGACGATCAACGGGACGCCAAACAATGTCGCCATAAGAACGTTTATCGGCTCTGATTCCTGCACTTCCGTTAGCGTTATATTTCGAAAGCGTATAAAAATCGATCGCCTGCATATTGAGTGCTACCGTATCTCCGGCGGGAAAATTGAAAACGACGATATCGTTTCGTTTTACTTCTCCCAATCCTTTTAGCCGACGGTAAGGCCATTGCGGCTTTTCGAGATACGATTTTCCGCCTATAATGGGCATTGTGTGCTGTGCCAAAGGAAACGACAGCGGCGTCATGGGTGCTCGCGGACCGTAACTCAGTTTACTTACCGCCAGAAAATCGCCCACAAGCAAGGATTTTTCGAGCGAAGACGAAGGAATCTGATAATTCTGAAAGAAAAATGTGTTGATAAAATATACGGCTATCAATGCAAAAATGATCGCATCCACCCATTCCATTATTTTGCGAACCGTCTTGTTTTTCGATTTCTTCCAGAAAGTCCATGGGATATATTTGGTGATATAGGCGTCGAAGAAAAAAGGAACAATAATCAAAACCCATGCACTTGCAGCCCAAAGGGCAAAGAGCAAAATAAGAACGAGCCACACGGAGAACCAGATCCATTGGCGGCGTGTGGCATTTGAGATACGTTGTTTGAGTGTCATATTATATTTTTGTGCAATTGAATGTCGATGCCGAAAGATCGTTCGAACAATTTTTATATTTTATTTTATAGAGAATAACCCTTTTGTAGGATTTTTATAAATCGCCTAACATGTCTTTCATTCCCAAAAAGCCTTTTTTGCCTTGGACAAATTCGGCAGCAAGCACTGCGCCCAATGCAAATCCCTTGCGATTTTTGGCTTCATGAGTGATTCGGATACTGTCGGCTTCCGATTCGTAAATGACGCTATGCGTTCCGGGAACTTCGCCTTCGCGAATAGCCTTTATCTCCAATTGATTGTCGGAATGTGCTTCGTTAAGCACCCAAGCATTTTTGCGATCGATATTGGCCAGAATACCTTCTGCAAGGGTAATAGCCGTACCGCTCGGAGCATCGAGTTTGTGAATGTGATGAATTTCCTCCATGCGAACATCATATTCGGCGAAACGATTCATTATTTTGGCAAGATAGTTGTTGAGGGCGAAGAAGATATTCACTCCCAGACTGAAATTGGAAGCATAAAAAAAAGTTTTTCCGTTTTTTTCGCATTCTTCCTTCACTTCGTCGAGATGTTCGAGCCAGCCCGTAGTGCCCGAAACAACAGGAATATTGGCCGCAAATGCTCGTCTATAATTATTCAAAGCGCTTGCAGGCGATGTAAATTCTATCGCTACATCGGAGCTTTTAAATTCGGGAGAATCGAATTTGTCTTCCTCGTTGAGGTCAATCGTGCAAACTATTTCGTGTCCGCGATCGTGAGCAATTTTTTCGATCTCATGCCCCATTTTTCCGTATCCTATAAGCGCAATTTTCATACTGTTGGTTCGAATTTTATTGAGGAACAAAATTATAAAAAAAGATGGTATGGCCTAATGTGTCGCTCAAAATAATGTTTGTTTCTTTTATTTGTTGGGGAAAAAGTGGAAAGTAAAGAAATTAGAAATGGAGAATTGAGTAGAAATAAAGAAAGGAAAATTTCAAATTTTATGAAGGACTGAAGTCGAAAAATTACGCTATTTTGGGTCTTAAGTTTATTCGAACCATGTATGGAGCAGGTACGGCCCAAATACGACGGTGGTGTCATACGAAAAATGGATTCTTAAAAGGAATAAAGATGTCTGAAATGAAGAAATATCATAACCCCTACACTGCCTATCTATTTACAGATACTATTCATCAGTAAATCAATCGAATCGATAATTTATCCATAATACATTATCAATTATCAATTGACTTCTTGAGGCTTTGCCCCAAACCCCACTTACTTTTTTGTCTTGACACAAAAAAGTAATTGATAATGAATAATTGAAAGAAGAAGTAGAGAAGTTGGAAGTAAGAAATGAAGAAATTAGAAGTTAGAAATGGGAAATGGGAAGAAATGAAGAAATAGAAATTCAAACCTAAGAATTTACCGTCAATCATTACAATATTATCTGCGGATAT
>JARKPE010000039.1 GCA_029975415.1 Dysgonamonadaceae bacterium
AAATTTTGGATACGGTTATCGACGAAAATTCTATAAAAGTGTATGATGAAAGTCAAAATGCCTTCAATCCGATCAAAATTTCGGATTACAATGAGGCTTTGAAAAAAGAAAAAGAGATGATGATTGACGATGCCCTTAAACAGGGAATACTCAAGGAAGCTAACGAACAGGCAAGACTTGCGATTAGTACTTTATTACAAGGATTGGGTTTTGAAAAAATAGAAGTTACCGAAGAAATCGTTTTGCCGGAACTTCATTGATAAATGTTTGAAATGATGAAATTCACAACACAACTTTTGATTTATTGGATTGCGATTTTGTCTCTCATTTATTTTGCTGTTTCGCTAACAATTTTGTCCATTTCAGGCGAAAGTGTAAATAGTTGGCTGTTAATCGGTGGATTTCTTCTTTTGTGTGTATTTCCACCTGCCATTATAACGGCAATATTTTATAAACGTCTCGATTATATGGAATCCGACGATCTAAATCCTCCTCAGTTTGAAGGTAGGAGAGAGGCTGTTTTTCGTCTCAATTCACACAGCAGTCATCCATTCGATGATGTCATGCTACGTATCGATCGTCGCTGGATTATTTCATTTTCCGACCGAAAAAATCATGTCCTTAAATTCAGAACCGATTCGCGAATGATGGCTTGGGGCATTGGTGGTTACGTAAAAATGAACGACGATTTGACTGTTCACATCGTCGTATATCCCGTTTCGAGCAGTTCATTGTTAACCGAAAAGGTGATGAAATCTACTCTATCAAGTTTGCGTTCGCTTTTTGCAGAATGATTTCAATCGTAGGGGAGGTTCAGTCGATGCCCTTCACAATAGCGAATAATCGTCTTTTCCAAGAAATGTACAAATTCCTCGTGTTGCTCTTTGGTTATCATTTTGGGGTAACTCAAAATAAGTAATTCTTGAGGTTCTGCTTCCAATCGATACGGCAAATGCACAAATCGATAAGGGGTAAGTGTAAATCCGGCTCTTTCATAAAATTGAAGGCGGCGTACCGACAAATCGTTTACGAGTGGATCGATCTCGAGAATGATGGTGTGCCCCGAATCACATATCGATCGAAGTATTTGTGAACCAAATCCCTGACTGCGAATTTCGGGATTGACGGCAAGATATTCTACATATCGATACGTATCCCATTCCCAATAGAAAACGAGACCAATCAATTGTTCTCCTTCCCAGCTCGAAAGGGGAAAAAATTGTTCGTTTTCCAATGCCCGGAGGTGGTCTTCCATCTTACGCCTTTCGGCAAGAGGAAAACTCTCTTCGTATAATTTCCAAACTTTGTTCCAGCGAATGGTATCCGATGGATTTATTTTTAAAAATTCCATGAAAGAAAAACGTTTTTTTTTTGTATGATATTTTCAGATTTCGCATACTCCGTCAGCCGAACACGATTTGCCTTTAGTAACACTCAACTTTTCTTTTTCAGAACGGTTTTTCCAATCATTGTAAGCTTTGTTGAGCACTTTCACAAACAAATCTACGGGTTCGGAACCGATAATAGCTTGTCGGCGATCCATCAGAAAAGTTGGAACGGTATCGAAACCCAAATTTGCTGCTTCCTGGATGTCCTGTTTTATTTCGTATAAAAAATCGTCGCTGTTCAACATTTTACGAATTTCGGCTTCGTCCAATCCGGCTTCCTTGCCTATCGAAATCAATAAATCAGGATCGCTATAGTCAAGGCCGTCTTCAAAATAAGCTTTTCCCAACAGGGTAACAACGATATTATCCGTCCCTTTTTGTGCAGCTAATTTTATCAATCGGTGAGCGTCGCGTGTGTTTGCTGCAATGGCATTCTGAAGATTGAATTTTACGCCGGCTTCATTGGCGAGTTGCTCAATTCCCTTATACATTTGTTTCAAACTTTCCTCCGACATTCCCATATTTGTCAGATATTCCGACACGGGAATTCCTTGTCCGTTGCCGGGCAAATCGGGATTTAGTTGAAAAGCTTTCCATTCGAGCTCTATCTCGTCGGCGTGATCAAATTGGGACAGTGCCTTTTCGTAATGTTTTTTGCCTATGTAGCAGTATGGACACATAATATCTGTCCATACTTCAACTTTCATTTTTTGTTCAGTCATTTTTAATATTGATTTTTAATTCCCGGTGAAATTATTTAACAACAATACGCAGGTTATTGTTTCAACAATTTGCTGCCGTAGCAAAACGATCCCAAAAATTAAACCGCCCGTTTTATGAATTTCAGGCGGTTTATAAGAGGGATTCCCTTAAAAGTTTCAAGCTTTGTTCTTGCTTGGCTGCTCTATTTGATTGGCAACTTTCATCGTGATTTGTTTGGATTCGTTGTCAAAATCGATTACGAGCGTTTCCCCTTCTTTGATTCTCGTTTTCAGTATCATTTCAGCCATTTCGTCTTCGATGTATTTTTGAATGGCTCGCTTGAGCGGACGAGCTCCAAACTGCACATCATATCCTTTTTCGGCAAGAAATTCTTTGGCAGCATCGGTTATTGTAACCTGATAGCCAAGTTCTGCAATTCTTTTATAAAGTCCTTTCAATTCCAAATCGATAATTTTGAAAATCGATTCTTTGCTGAGTTGATCGAACATGATGATGTCGTCCACACGATTCAGAAACTCGGGTGCAAACGCCTTGTTGAGAGCTTTCTGAATGATTCCTCTCGAATATTCGGCATCGGCAACATTTGCTACCGTATTAAATCCGATTCCGCGCCCGAAATCTTTCAATTGTCGTGTACCGATATTGGAAGTCATGATCAAAATCGTGTTTTTAAAGTCGATTTTTCTACCCAAGCTATCGGTAATATGTCCTTCGTCCAAAATCTGAAGTAAAAGATTGAAGACATCAGGATGCGCTTTTTCGATTTCATCGAGCAAAACTACAGAGTAGGGACGACGTCTAACTTTTTCGGTCAATTGCCCCCCTTCTTCATATCCCACATATCCCGGAGGTGCTCCTACGAGACGCGAAACGTTGAACTTTTCCATATATTCGCTCATATCGATGCGGATCAGGTTTTCAGGCGAATCAAACAGAAATTCGGCCAGTTTTTTGGCGAGATGAGTTTTTCCGACACCGGTTGGACCCAGAAACATGAATGTGCCGATTGGTTTGTTCGGATCTTTCAATCCTACCCGGTTACGTTGAATGGCTTTCACCACCTTATCGATTGCTTCGTCCTGTCCGATAACTTGCGATTTCAGCACATCTTTCATTTCGATGAGGCGTTCGCCTTCGGCTTGTGCAATACGCTGAACAGGAACTCCCGAAATCATTGCTACTACTTCGGCAACCTTATCTTCGTCCACAATTTCGGGTTTTTCCTTGATTTCTTTTTGCCAACGTTCTTCCTCTGCTTCGAGCGCAAGCAGCAGCTGACGCTGTTTGTCGCGGTAACTGGCTGCCAATTCGTATTTTTGCGCCTTAACGGCTTCCGTTTTCAGTTGTTCAACTTCTTTCAATTCAGCTTCCAACTTCTGAATGGTCTCCGGAATTACAATATTCGAAATGTGAACTCGTGCTCCGGCTTCATCAAGTGCATCGATTGCTTTATCGGGAAATGTGCGGTCTGTAATGTATCTGTCCGTCAGTTTCACGCAAGCTTCGAGTGCCGCGTCGGTATATCGTACGTTGTGGTGTTCTTCGTAACGTTCCTTGATATTTTTCAAAATCAATAATGTCTCTTCGGGTGAAGTCGGATCGACAATTACTTTTTGAAAACGACGTTCCAATGCGCCATCCTTTTCGATGTTTTTACGATATTCGTCCAACGTAGTTGCCCCAATACACTGTATTTCACCTCTCGCTAATGCAGGTTTCAGCATATTGGCAGCATCGAGTGATCCGGCAGCACCTCCTGCTCCTACAATGGTATGTATTTCGTCAATAAACAGGATTATATTCGGATTTTTCGAAAGTTCGTTCAAGATTGCCTTGATACGTTCTTCAAATTGCCCTCGATATTTTGTACCTGCTACTATTGATGCCATATCGAGTGCCACGACACGTTTGTCGAACAGCGTGCGCGATACTTTCTTCTGCACGATGCGTAATGCCAGCCCGTCCACAATGGCCGATTTGCCAACTCCCGGATCGCCGATGAGCACCGGATTGTTTTTCTTACGACGACTCAAAATCTGGGCAATTCGTTCGATTTCTTTTTCTCTACCAACCACCGGATCGAGCCGGTTTTCCATCGCGGCACGCGTGATATCGGTGCCGAAATTGTCGAGAACGGGAGTATCCGATGTTTTGGCTTGCGCCGACCCACCATGACTTCCCGGGTTGAAAGATGATCTTTCGGTCATGTCATCGTCATCGTCATCCGTAAAATTAGGGCCCATTGTCGGACTATCAGTTTTACCATTTCCTTGACGACCCTCCAGTAGGTTCTTGATATACAGAAAGGTACTTGAATAATCCAACTGAAATTGCTTTAAAATTGTATTTATGAGCGTGTTCGGATCTTTGAGCAAAGCAAGTAAAATGTGTTCGGAATCGGTTTCCGCACTTTTTGTTAATCGTGCTTCCAAAATGCTCATTTTTAAAGCTTTTTCTGTGTTCTTGTTGATTACGAGTTCTCCCGTACCCTCATAAGGCTCCTGTAACTGACGAATATGCAAATCGATATTTTCTTTCAGAGCTTTGAGATCTACGTCAAAATCTTCCAGCACCTGAATTGCCATCCCTTCGCCATTTCGAAGTATGCCGAGCATTAGATGTTCGGGTCCGATATAATTGTTTTGGAGTCTTCCCGCTTCTTCACGGCTATAGGCCATTATGTCGCGAACTCTTTGTGAAAAATTATTTTCCATTTTATTCTCCTTTCGTAGCATGTAACGACTACAAATATACTTATAATTTTATTATAACAAAGAGATGCAAAAATAGTGCCAGATATTTTGTAATGTTTGAAGGCTGAAAAGAAAAAAGGCGACCTGAAAAAGTCGCCTTTAAAGATATTTTTTTGCTTAGGCGAGATAGGAGGTAAGCATCCAAACGCTTTTTTCCTGTTCCGTCAATAAATCGCTTATCATCGCTACTGTTACTTCATCAGAACCTTCTGCTGCCAGGTCAAGTACCTTTCTCTCTTGCGATATTAATTTTTTCAATGATTCGAGAATGAGTTTTACAATTTCATCGGGATCGCTTACCACTCCGCTTTCTTTAATCTGAGAGGCTTTTAGATAATAGCTGAAGTTGTGTGCAGGAACTTCTCCCAGCATAAGGATTCGTTCGGCAATTTGATCTATTTTTTCGGCTGCATCGTCATACATTTTTTCGAATAATTCATGCAGCTGATAAAATCCGCGCCCTTTCACGTTCCAGTGAAAACCTCGCATATTCGTATAGAATACTTGAAAATTGGCTAGTAAGGTTTGTAACTCTTCCGCCACGTTTTTAGCCGTTTTAGCTTCTAACTGTGTGTAATCTAATGTTTTCATAATGCACGTCGTTTTAATTATTAATATTTATAACTGATGCAAATATATAGAATATTTTGATATATTCAGAATAAATATATAAAAATATATTATAGAAAATATTTATATCTCGAATTTATAGTTTTTTCCGTTTTAATACAATCCAAATGATCATTGGTGCTCCGAACAATGCGGTAACTGCATTGATTGGAAGCGTACGATTCGACAACGGAATCTGAGATATGATGTCACAAATGATCATCAAAATACTTCCTGATAACAGTGTGCCCGGAATCACGATTTTATGATTGGCAGTACCGAAAAGAGCTCTTGCAAAATGTGGAATTACGACGCCTACAAATGCTATTGGTCCTGTGAATGCTGTTATGGTTCCTGTTACCAGTGCCGTAATTGTGATAAGCACAATGCGTGTCGATTTAATATTCAAACCAACAGTTGAGGCATAATGTTCGCCTAAAAGCAGACTGTTAAGATTTTTTTGCAGAAAAAAAGAAGATAGGATTCCGCTAACTACAATTCCGGCCATGATGGGCATTTTGCTCCACGTAACGTTGCTCGTACTCCCAAATGTCCATGTAACAAATACTTTCAACGAATCGGGATCCGCGAAGCTTTGGAGGATAGTGACGGCTGCACTTGCTACGTATCCGAAAATCATACCCAACACCAAAATAGTGATCGAATCATTGATTCGGGAAGAAACGAACAAAATGAGCAAAAGTGTGAGTGCTGCGCCTGCAACGGCTGCTATCACTTGAGACATACTTCCGAGCGTGGAAATTATCGGATAAAGAAAAGACCCGTTCAGCATGGTTAATATAGCTACACCCAATCCGGCACCGGCACTCACGCCCAGTACATCGGGGCCTGCAAGCGGATTTCTAAACAATGTCTGCATAAGCAATCCCGCCACGGATAAAGATGCTCCGGCAAGAATCGAAGTCAGTGCTTTCGGCATACGATAGTTCCGCACTATCTCGTCGATGATGACATCGCCCGAGCTTCCCCAAAGAGCGGCCCATGTTTCGCCTATCGATATGTGAGCATTTCCCACGAAAAGATCGCAAAAAAAAGCTGTCAAGAGCAGGATTACAAGAATTGAGAAAAATAGAGCATTTCGTTTCACAATGCATTATCCGTTTTGAGGGGTTTGATGTAAGTGAAATGGTATTGTGGCAGAAGTTCTGGGTAAACCGCTTTGATTAAGTCCGAAAGAATCAAATCGGGATTGGCTATCGCGCTTTCAAAAAAATCGTTGCCTCCCGAGGACGTTACTCTGTTTTTGTTGTTGAAAACGTGCTTATCCTTCACCGATTTTAGTAGTCTGTATTTTGGATCCTTTTGATTGAGCTCTTCATACGAATCCGCAGTACACCCAAACCAATAATCGGCTTTTCCAAATTGTGTCAGGATCGTTTCGATGTCCAATCCAATGCTGCCACTGTTGTCATCATCCTCGTAATAATAATTGAGATTTGCATCACGAAACAAGCATGCATTAAAACTTTTTCCACCGGGCACATACCATGTTCCCTGAAAATTATCGCCGGCCATAACCGAATATTTTTTTTCAACTCCATCAACCTTGTCCTTCACCTCGAGATATCGTTTTTCAACTTGGTCAAAAATACTGTCGGCTTCCACTTCTTTATCGAAAAATACGGCGATCATTTTTATCCACTCAGCACGAGCCAGAGGCGAATTTTCCATCCATTCGAGGTTGTATATAACCGGAATACCGGCTTGAACGAGGCGTTCCGAATACTGATCTCGTTGGGCGTAAGCTGAAGTAAGTATGGCATTGGGTTTTAGAATGAGGGTTTTTTCAAGATTCATTTTAAAGGGATCGCCCAAATCGGTGATGCTGTCTTTTGCAATTCGTCGCAAAATTTTAGGGTTATACACCCTAAATCCATCTGTAATACCGCTTATCTTATCGAGTTGTCCCAACCGATCTAAAAAATCAAAATATGCAAAAGTATTTACGACTATCGATTCCAATGGAATTCGTAAATGTGTTCCATCAGACGGGAGATTGTTATTTTCCGCATTATCTTTATAGAGATTATAAGTTTGATAAGGAGCCGAGTTATCCCACGGATTGAGAATTGTCAGTCGGGTATATTCATCGAAGTGTTCAATGCGAAATCCTTTTGCATATTTAATAGTGGTGGATGAATGAGGCCGACCTTCCAAAAAAGAATCGGATGACTTTTGCTTTCCAGTGCACCCAATAAATAGAAAGACGAAAATACCGAAAAACAGTGTTGCATTATTCTTTATTCGTAGTCGATTCATTTTTTTTGTTTTTCTTGACAGAAGGCAATTTCACTTGTTGGACCTTCATTTTGGTTGTAACTCTGGGTTCGGCCGTTGAGCCGGGTATATATTCGTAACGATACATGTTGAAAAAAAGCAGGAAGAGTGAAAGCAACAAGGGCCCAAATATCACTCCCCAAAACCCGAACATCGGAATACCGATAAGAACACCGAAGATAGTGATCAGAGGATGAATATCAGCCAATTGTTTTTGTAATAGGAATCGTGCCACATTATCTACTCCACTGATTGCTATCGCACCATATAAGGCCAGTCCTATTCCGCTTACTAAGTCGCCCTGAAGAAAAAGTACTATTGCTAATGGTAACCACACAATGGTGGTTCCCACAACCGGAAGGATGGTGGCAAATGCCGTGAAAATTCCGAAAAGCAAAGGATTCGCTGTACCGAAAAAAACATATCCTAAATAAGCAACAAAGCCTTGAATAATAGCCAAAAGCGGTATTCCAATCGCATTTGCTTTGATGATCGATCGCGTTTCTTCGGCAAGAATTTGTTTATTCTCTTCATTGAACGGAATAATCTCGCGAATAATTTTCCCGAACGATTGATAGTTGTAAAGCATAAAGTAAAGCACAAAAATAATAACGATTGTGTTGATTGAAAGCGAATAAACACTCGATCCGAGTATTTGTAAAAAACTGCCTCCCAGTTTTGGAAGCATGGATAGGTTTTGGGGTGTAAAAATTTCGATATGAAACCGGCTTTCGATTTTGTTTATGAATTCCGTCATTTGTTCCAAAGCCAACCGCGGGTCAATATTTATGCCCGAAAGCGTATCTATTACCAACAATGCTATTCCTGTGAGTGGTAACAGAAAAAAGAGAAAAGCTTCCAATAAAAGTATGATTGCACTGAAAGCCTTTCCTAATTTTAGTTTCTCACACAAAAAAGCCATCTGCCTGTTTAGTAGCACATAGAGTGTGAATGCCCCCAAAAGGCCGCTCATGTATGGCCGCGTTTGGTTGAAGAGAATCAACCCCAACACTACAATCAATCCTATCAACGTGTAGCGTTGTTTATTATTTATAGACTGGTCTATCGACTGCCGTTCCATATTTTTCTATTAATATTCTCTGTCTAATATATCCTATCCTTCAAAGTCTTCCGGTTTAGCAAATCCTCCTTCAATCAGGGCTTGTTTTGCGATTTCGGCATCTTCGCTTTTTACCTGCATCTCGATGTCGCCTAAGGTATATGCTAATCGATTAGATGTCATATTTTTCAGATAAGTTTCAATTCCTCGCATATCCATGTAAGATTGCACTACCGCAACTTCCGACGGAAAGTTGAAGGTTTTGACAGTTACAAAATCAGGTTTCATCGTGTTTGAAGTTAATATTCGGTTGTAAAATTACTTTTTTTTCTTGCTACTTTCGATGTTTTCAGCTTTTTTTTGGGTACTTTTGATTCGATTTAAATTCAATAACCTATATGAACAAAATAGCATTGATTACGGGTGCCACCTCCGGAATTGGAGAAGCCACCGCCATGAAATTTGCAAGTGAAGGATGGAATGTTATTATCACCGGACGTCGTGCCGATCGGCTCGAATCGCTCGCCGAGAAACTTCGATCTAATTCTATACAAGTTTTACCTTTGGCTTTCGATATTCGTGACAGGCATGAAGTCGAAATATATTTAACTCATTTGCCGTACGAATGGAGGGATGTGGATGTTTTGATCAATAATGCAGGGTTGGCGGCCGGTTTGTCGCCCATACAGGAAGGAGATATCGACGATTGGGAACGTATGATTGATACTAACGTAAAGGGAATGCTTTACGTTACGCGGGCAATTGCGCCCGGAATGATCGATCGACGACAGGGACAAATTATCAACATTGGCTCTATTGCAGGCAAAGAAGTGTATCCCAACGGTAATGTTTACTGTGCGAGTAAACATGCAGTGGATGCTATTTCCAAAGCCATGCGTATAGATATGTTGCCCTATAATATAAGGGTGACTCAAATTTGTCCCGGGGCAGTGGAAACTGAATTTTCGCTTGTGCGCTTTCACGGCGACCAACAACGTGCCCATCAGGTGTATGAGGGCTTCGAAAATCTGGTTGCCGAAGATATCGCAGAGTGCATTTGGTTTTGTGTGTCGCGTCCCCCACATGTCAATATCAACGATATGATCGTGATGCCTACTGCACAGGCTAACGCAACCTTATTTCACAAAGAGAACCGTTGATTTTTATGTTGTGTTTTTATTCCATAAGTTGATATTTTGATAAATTTATCATCAATTTCTTTTGATATTTGGTCGTAATACCATACATTTGTAAAGAAAAATAAATCAATTTTCTTAAATAATACTATTATGAATTACGACAATTTTCCTGCCGAACCTTTTCGTATCAAAGCTGTAGAAACAGTAAAAATGAATACGCGTGAAGAGCGTTCACAAATCATTAAAGATGCGGGTTATAACACTTTTCTTATCAATTCGGAAGATGTTTATATCGATTTGTTAACCGATAGTGGCACCAATGCCATGAGCGACCGTCAGTGGGCTGGCATTATGATGGGTGATGAGGCTTATGCCGGCAGTCGCAATTTTTTTCATCTTCAGGAAACCGTACAGGAGCTTTTTGGCTTTAAGCATATTGTGCCAACTCATCAAGGACGTGGCGCCGAGAATTTACTCTCGCAAATCCACATCAAGCCCGGTCAGTATGTTCCCGGAAACATGTATTTCACCACCACACGTTATCATCAAGAACGAAACGGGGGAATTTTTGTGGATGTAATTCGCGATGAAGCGCATGATGCTCAACTAAACATACCTTTCAAGGGCAATATAGATCTTGCTAAACTACAACGGTTGATTGATGAAAAAGGCGCCGATAATATTGCGTACATTTGTCTTGCCGTTACAGTAAATATGGCCGGAGGCCAACCTGTTTCGATGAAAAATATGCGTGAAGTACATAAACTTGCTCATCAATATGGCATTGACGTTTTTTTCGATGCAACTCGCTGCGTTGAAAATGCATATTTTATCAAAGAGCAGGAAGAAGGATATGCCGACAAAACTATTGCCGAAATTGTTTACGAGATGTTTAGTTATGCTGACGGGTGCACTATGAGTGGTAAAAAAGATTGCCTCGTTAACATTGGTGGTTTTCTTTGCATGAATGACGACGAATTGTTCGAACAGGCTAAGGAGTTGGTAGTTGTTTACGAAGGTATGCCGTCTTATGGCGGCATGGCAGGTCGCGATATGGAAGCAATGGCTATCGGTCTGCGCGAATCGATGCAGTTCGATTATATACGTCATCGTGTGCTTCAAGTGCGGTATCTGGGTGAAAACCTTAAACAAACAGGTATTCCGATTATCGAACCGGTGGGTGGACACGCCGTTTTTCTCGACGCTCGTCGTTTTTGCCCACATCTCAATCAAGAACAGTTTCCCGCACAAAGCTTGGCGGCTAATCTTTATCTCGAATCAGGCGTTCGTAGTATGGAGCGGGGGATCGTTTCAGCGGGACGTGATCCAAAAACCGGAGAGAATCGTTATCCGAAACTCGAAACGGTTCGTCTGACCATTCCTCGAAGGGTTTACACTTATCGTCACATGGATGTTGTTGCCGAAGCTGTCATCAATCTGTTTCGCAAAAGAGATCAAATTCGCGGACTGCGTTTTGTTTATGAACCCAAACAGTTGCGTTTCTTCACGGCTCGTTTCGAAGAAGTTTAAATTTTGGGGTTACTGCCATCGTTTTACATATTTGTATTGTTCTTAGATATAGTTATATATTGTTTAAATATGAGAATATATATAAATAAATTTGTGATATAGTCTGCAGGGTTTCCCTTGTATTAAGTCCATACCAAGTCCGTACCAACGTCGTATTAATTTGTATGTTCCGAAAAACAATTAATCGTTATGAAATGTTAATTAAACCCGATTTTTACTTGATGTATATCCAAAATTGATACAACTTTTGAAGTGAACTGAACAATCAAGCAAAGTTGTTCTTATGGATTGAAAGTCAAAAATTCAAGACGAGCGGATTGTCGTAACGATCGAAAATTTTATTCGTGCTTTTTCTTCAAAGAATATGGAAAGTGTCCCTATTGTTTGGCTTCTTGCATTTGGTATCGATAACTGCAAATTTATATAAAACTTTCTGTACATTTGTAGTCTGATTCATGCTAATAGGGCACGATTCTATTCTAATTGTAAATGTCAGTTATTCAATATTTTAAAATATTGAATAGTATTTAAACATCAATCGACTGCTTTTTTTGAATCGAAAACGATATGTAATTTTCAATCACAATAATCAAGTTCAAATGAAAAGAGATTCTCAACTTTTCGAGATTATCGAAAAAGAAAAACAACGACAACTGAAGGGAATTGAGTTGATTGCCTCCGAAAATTTTGTGAGCGATCAGGTGCTCGAAGCGATGGGTTCGGTTTTGACGAACAAATATGCCGAGGGTTATCCAGGAAAACGTTATTATGGCGGCTGTGAAGTAGTAGATATGAGCGAACAACTGGCCATCGATCGTCTCAAAAAACTCTTCAATGCCGAGTGGGTGAATGTGCAGCCGCATTCGGGAGCACAAGCCAACGGTGCTGTTTTTTTGGCTTGCCTCAAAGCCGGCGACAAGTTTTTGGGACTGAATCTTTCGCACGGTGGACACTTGTCACACGGTTCGCCTGTAAACTTTTCCGGTCTGATGTTTCATGCGCTTGCCTATAATGTTCGTGAAGACAATCAACAGGTCGATTACGACCAACTCGAAAGCGTTGCACGTGCCGAACGTTCCAAGTTGATTATTGCCGGTGCTTCAGCTTATACTCGTGAATGGGACTATGCACGTATTCGTAAGGTTGCCGATGAAATCGGGGCTATTTTCATGGTAGATATGGCGCATCCGGCCGGATTGATTGCAGCCGGACTGCTCGAAAATCCGTTGAAACATGCACACATCGTTACCTCAACCACGCACAAAACGTTGCGCGGTCCTCGCGGTGGAATCATTCTGATGGGAAAAGATTTCGAAAATCCATGGGGATTGAAAACCCCCAAAGGCGAGGTAAAAATGATGTCGGCTATTCTCGATTCGGCCGTTTTCCCGGGAATGCAAGGCGGCCCGCTCGAGCATGTGATTGCTTCAAAAGCCGTTGCATTCGGCGAAGCACTCGACGATTCGTTTAAAACCTATCAGAAACAGGTGAAAAGAAATGCAGCCGTTATGGCTCAGGCATTTATGGATAAAGGATATAATGTGGTATCGGGAGGAACGGACAATCATTGCATTTTGGTTGATCTTCGAACAAAATTTCCGGATCTTACGGGTAAAGTTGCCGAAAAGGCATTGGTTTCGGCAGACATTACTACCAACAAAAATATGGTTCCGTTCGACAGTCGCAGCCCATTCCAGACATCGGGATTGCGCTTTGGTACGCCTGCCATCACCACTCGTGGTTTGAAAGAAGATTTCATGGGCGAAATTGTAGAAATGATCGATACGGTACTTTCAGATGTTGAAAACGAAAAAACGATCACATCTGTTCGGGAGAAAGTGAATGCCACGATGAAACAATATCCTTTGTTTGCATGGTAGATTAGTTACCCGGAGCTGCACAGAAAATAGCACAGAGTGGCACAGAGGAAAGCTTTGTGCTCTTTGTGCTTTTTTCTATAAAGTGGATATATTTGC